>JBGPHY010000346.1:0-6400 GCA_041484625.1 Terriglobia bacterium
GCTATCGCCTCATGGGAGTGCTGGATTCCCCTATCCTGGGAGCCGAGGGCAACAAGGAATTCCTGATGGGGCTGCAGGCAGAGTGTTAAAGCTTCATCGAAAATGGCCACAGGTTGGAGTTCCGGCTTTAACCGGCACCGCCTGAAGGCGGAACTCCGAACCCCATTTTCATCGGCGGTGGCTCCTCTGTGACGATGAAGTGAGAATAGAGTTTTCTTTTCCCTTTTCCCTTTCCCCAATTCTCAGTATCCTACAGCGGTAATGGCCACTCCCGTTCTCCGTGTGGGGATCATCGTCAAACCCCGTTTGGCCACTGCTGCCGCGGTGGTTCATCAGATTGCCGATTGGCTGGCTGTTCGCCAGATCGAGGTGATACTCGAGGAGGAGACTGCCGCCAATGTCGATTCCCCCCGCGGGGGCATTCCCAAAAATGAAATTGCCTCTGCTTGCGATTTGATCATTCTGCTAGGGGGCGATGGTACATTGTTGTCATTTGCCCGAGTGATGAACTCTGCCCACGTTCCTGTTCTGGCCGTTAATTTCGGCAGCCTGGGGTTCTTGACGGAAATCACTCTGGAAGAGACTTTTATTACTCTCGAAAACGTACTGGCCGGCAAGGCTACCAGCCAGACGCGAATGATGATCGACGTCAGCGTCCTGAGACAGGGGATTTGTTTTGCCAGTTATAAGGCACTGAACGACGCTGTTTTGACCAAGGGGACCCTGGCTAGGATCATCGACATTGACGTGCGGATTGACGGGCACTTTGTGGCCACCTACAAGGCCGATGGCTTGATTGTGAGCACGCCCACTGGTTCTACAGCCTACGCTCTGTCGGCTGGTGGGCCTATCGTTTTCCCTACCCTTGGCGCCATTCAGATCACCCCCATCGCTTCCCATACCTTGACCTTTCGATCGCTGGTGGTGCCGGATACGGTTAACCTGGAAATGAGCTTCAAAACAAAACTGGAACCGGTGTTTCTAACCGTGGACGGACAGGTCGGCCTTCCCCTCGAGAGCAATGACCAGATCCTGGTAAAAAAATCCGCCAGTTCGATCGAGTTGATCGAGTCGGCCAACAAGAACTTCTTTGACATCCTGCGTCGGAAGTTGAAGTGGGGGGAGAGGTGAGAAGCGGCAGGTGTCAGGGGATTGGGGATAGTCCATAGGTGGTTGGTTCCAGGAGCTTGATTCTAATGGGAAGACCCAAGTGCTGAAAGGCGCAAATAGGGTAAGGCTTGCCTCCTCAAGAGCTGCTGCTCAGGAGATACAGCGGCCGTCCTTCTTTAAGCGTGTCTACCCGGTTGTTCGGAGAATCCCTTCCGGCAAGGTGTTAACCTATGGGCAAATCGCCACCCTGCTCGGTGCCCCTTATATGGCCAGGCAGGTAGGCTGGGCCATGCATGGATGCCCTCCAGGACTTCCGTGGCAGAGGGTGGTGGGGGCCGGAGGAAGAATCCTGATCAATTCTCTCTCCATTGGAGAAGGCCCGTTGTTACAGCGAAAACTGCTGGAACTGGAGGGCGTCCGGTTCATTGGCAACCGTATTGACATGAAGGCTCATCAACACTGGCCGGATGCCATGAAATCTAAGCGGCGCAGAGGAAAGCAGATCTCTTGACTCCCTGGGTCCAAGATTATAACCCGCTGCATCACCAGTTGCTCTCCACGGCAGTCGCCTTCCTGCCTACATTGATGCTGTTCTACCTGCTGGCTGTCCGCAAGGTTAGACCCCACCTGGCGGGGATCTCCAGTGCAATTCTGGCTATTGCCCTCGCGGTCCTGGCTGTTGGGATGCCCGCCAAACTGGCCCTGGGCTCTTTCGTCATGGGTGCATTGTTCGGATGGCTGCCTATCAGTTGGATCGTGCTGAACGGGATGTTCCTGTACAACCTGACTGTCGAAACCGGGCAGTTCGAGGTCATCAAGGAATCAGTTGGGGCCGTCTCGCCCGACCGGCGCATCCAGGCTCTGTTGATCGCTTTCTCTTTTGGAGCATTCATTGAGGGTAGTGCAGGCTTTGGAACTCCTATCGCCATCTGCTCCGCTCTATTGGTTGGCTTGGGATTTCATCCTTTTTATGCGGCAGTTCTCTGCCTGATCGCCAACACCTCACCTGTGTCCTTTGGATCGCTGGGTATCCCCACGATCACGCTTTCAGCCGTTACCAATCTGCCTCTGATGCCCTTGTCGCAGTTGACCGGCAGAATCCTCTCCGTAGTTTCGGTCGTGGTTCCACTCTGGCTGGTCCGCACCATGTGCTCCTGGCGACAGACTCGTGAAGTGCTGCCAGCCATACTTGTCGCCGGCGTGAGTTTTGCTTCCACCAAGCTCTATATCAGCAATGTTCATGGTCCTTACGTGGTTGATATCTTAAGCGGCGCCCTGTCTCTGATCCTTATGGTCTTCTTCCTGCGTTACTGGAAACCGGCCACAGTGTGGAGGTTCCCTGGCGAAGTGGCGGTGTCCGTCCAGGGCCAAACATTCCGGCATTCACGCCGTAATGTCACCCGGGCCTGGGCTCCGTTTATGATCCTGACTCTCACGGTTCTGCTCTGGGGGACGCCGTCTATTAACCGAGTCCTGAGCAAAATCAGTCTTCCTATCCCCATTCCCTACCTGCACCTCAACGTGGTCAAGACGGTTCCCGTTGTCCCCAGGCCGTCTCCGGAAGCCGCAGTGTATAACTTCAATTGGCTGGCTGCCACTGGAACCTCGATTCTGACGGCCGCCCTGCTTTCCGCTCTTCTGTTGCAGATCCCTCTGAAATTGCTGCTGACGGTCTACCGTCGGACCTTCTGGCAGCTCCGGATTCCGTTTCTCACGATACCCTCCATTCTTGGACTGAGCTTTGTTTCGCGCTATTCCGGCCTGGACAGCATCCTGGGACTAGCTTTCACGCACACCGGGATCTTCTACCCGTTTTTCGGGACTCTACTTGGCTGGCTGGGTGTCTTCCTGACAGGAAGCGACACCGCATCGAATGCCCTATTCGGCAACTTGCAGAAGGTCACAGCCACACAGCTTCAGCTGAGCCCGGTCTTGATGACCGTAGCCAATAGCTGTGGCGGGGTCATGGGCAAGATGATCGATGCGCAAAGCATCGTCATCGGGACCGCAGCTACAAACCAGGTGGGAAAGGAAGGCGATCTTTTCCGAAAGGTGTTCTGGCACAGCCTTGCGCTGGCAGCACTGGTGGGCATGATGGTTTTGCTGATTGCTTACGTGTTCCCCTGGATAATTCCGAAAGGCAATTGAATCCACGAATCCTGAAGCGTTTCCCCAATCCCATCACCCAATTCTACCTTGTAATGAGCATACTAGCCGACTAACATTGACAATTGAGGTTATCTTTTTGAGACCGCGGATTTGAAATAATGCATCGACAAAGATGAGACTCGTAAAAGAATCCATAGCGCGATACAGCGTTAGCCTAAAAGAGTCTACTGTTTATCAGGGCGATTCCGCAAAAGTGCTTAGATGTTTCCCCGACAACTTCTTCCATTGTTGTATCACTTCACCACCATATTGGGGCCTGAGAGACTACGGGATAGAGGGTCAAATTGGTGCTGAAGTTGACCCTGTGACCTACACGGAGAATCTCAGAGTGGTCTTTGAAGAAGTGAGGCGTGTGCTTAGGGAGGACGGGACACTATGGTTAAACATCGGAGATAGTTATACAAGTGGAAATCGAGGATACCGTGCGCCAGATAAAAAGCATCCGATCCGGCAGATGACCTATAGGCCGAAAACGCCTGCAGGGTTAAAGCCGAAGGACCTGGTTGGCATACCTTGGCGCCTTGCGTTTGCATTGCAAGAGTGTGGTTGGTATTTGCGGAGTGATATTGTGTGGGAGAAGCCCAACTGTATGCCGGAAAGTGTCAAGGACAGGCCAACTCGTTCTCACGAGTACATATTCCTGTTCTCTAAATCGCTGCATTACTACTACAATGCTTCGGCGATTCTGGAGTCTAATGGTCGTAATCGCCGGACAGTCTGGTCAATCCCAACTGAACCCTCTTCAGAAGGGCACTTAGCTCCGTTTCCTCCAAACTTGATTCAGCCATGCATACTGGCGGGATCACCACCAATGGGGTGGGTACTGGATCCCTTTTTCGGCTCTGGAACTGTGGGTGCCGTATGCACTCAACAGAACAGGTTCTATGCAGGTGTTGAACTCAACCCGGAATATGTTAAGTTGGCAACAAAGAGAATTGCAGCGACTGAACGGCTCCTATTTGCATATGACGAGTGTTTCTCCAAATGAGCGAGCTCACCATTCTATTGCCGGATCTCCAGGTCGCATTTTTCAAGCGTCTCGAAGAACTACGAAAGACCTTGCTCCTTGATGCCTTGCTTCAGGCTGTTTCCACTGCAGATATCTCGCAGATCGACTCAGAATTGAGTGCAATTGTGGCGAAGAAGTCCCTGCAGAAGCTGGCAGGATGGGGGATGAGGGGGGAACTCCTTTTTGCCGTGCCCTACGTCTTGGAGAAAAACCCCAGATTGCTTGGGTACTATAGATTGCTACTAGGCTTTTCGCAGAAGCAATTCTATGGGCTGGACCACGGGTTCGCGCCCTTTAAGACCATGGAAGAGAAGGGTCTCATGTCTCAACACTCAAGAGACAACCTGGAAGAGTTGTGCAAATCCCTTTGTGGCAGCGCGGATTTTCTCGTTGGCAGTATCGAGAATCTCACGGAGAGGGGTCTTCACGAGTTGACTTTGTTGACCCTTGGACCTCAACTACGCGGCGGTGTCCTGAACGTTTATGGCGCGCAAGCCGTCGCAATTGTGTTTGCGCTGATCAAATCGATCGTGGGCGACAACATCATGTCCCACGACTCACAATCGATCCGGGTGCGAAATGCGGCAGGCCGTGTTGTGGAGATCGAGTTCGCGAGTGATCCGGACATTCGTATTCGAGAGCAATTGCCATCAAATCGGTACCGGAATCTAGTCGCTATCGAAATAAAAGGCGGGGCTGATCGTTCAAACATTCACAATCGACTCGGTGAAGCCGAGAAAAGCCACCAGAAAGCCCGCAAACAAGGCTTTGTTGAATGCTGGACTATCATCAAAGTTTCAGGCCTGGACGAGTCAGTCGCAAGGAAAGAGTCACCCAGTACAGATCGATTCTATGATTTGAATAATCTGACAAGATCCAAATCGGACGAACTGGCCGATTTCATTGAACATTTGCGGTCCATATTAGGAATCAGCGACTCACGATAGCCCGGTCAGAAGCTTTTCGCCATACGAGTCTACTTGATTTGTGCTCCTCTACTTCTTCTGATCCAGGATCTTTTCCATCTCCCCGATCACCCGATTCATTTTTTTCATCGTCAGATCAAAGGGGCTGCTAGTAGTCATATCGACACCCGCGTCCTTAAGCAATTGAATCGGGTAGCCACTCCCTCCCGAGGAGAGGAATTTCAGGTAACGGCGGGTGGCGTCCGGGTCGCCTTCGAGCACTCGCTCTGAGAGTGCGGCAGAGGCCGTAAATGCCGTAGCGTACTGATAGACGTAAAAGTTGTAATAAAAGTGGGGAACGGAACTCCACTCTGACTTGATCTCGTCATCCACGATGCAGACTCCCTCGTTGTGCCCGTAGTACTTCCGCGTGATCTCGGCATAAAGTGCATTTAAGCCATCTTCGGTGAGGGTTTCTCCTCTTTCCGCTTTCTCATGAACACGCAATTCGAATTCTGCAAACTGGGTCTGCCTGAACACTGTTCCTTTGATCCCCTCCAGGTAGTTTCCCAACAAGGAGAGTCGGACATTAGGGTCTTGGAGGGCCTTCAGCATATGATCGATCAGGAGGGCTTCGTTGAAGGTCGAGGCCACTTCCGCCACAAAGATGGGGTAACGCGCGGTGGGGTACGGCTGTGCCTGGTTGGAGAAGTAGCTCTGCATGGTGTGTCCGAGTTCGTGGGCCAGAGTGCTCATGTCCATATAAAGCCCATTGTAGTTGAGCAACATGAAGGGATGCACATCATACGCCGAACCGTTAGAATATGCTCCCGACCGCTTCCCTGTGCTCGGGTAGACATCTACCCATCGCTCCGTGAAGGCCTTGTGAGTCACATCCAAATATTCTTTTCCCAGAGGCTCCAGAGCAGCCCTCACATGTTGCTGGGCCTCTTCGATGGAGTACTTTAGATCAGCGTCGCGGACTAGCGGCGCATACAAATCATAGTAATGAAGCTGGTCGAGTCCAAGCATCCGCTGCCGCAATTTCAGGTAACGATGGAAGCTGCCGAGATTACGGTTCACGTTCTCGACCAAACTCCGGTAAACCTCGACGGGAATATTGGCCCCGTCCAACGCACTTTCCAGGCAGGTGTTGTATTTCCGTGCCCGAGCAAAGAAGAGATTTCGCCTGACGTTAGCATCCAAC
>JBGPHY010000347.1:0-6398 GCA_041484625.1 Terriglobia bacterium
GATGCTATTCCTCCCTGAAGCAGGGGACGTTTGCCCGTCCTCCTCTAGCTAGCCTGGTCCAGACAAGAAATCGATAAGATTGCCCCCCACTGGAGCATGGCTCAGTTCCGTGGGTAATGGTCGGCTGTTGGCTGCATTCCTCCTCTCAGGTTCAGAAAAAACTCACCTCGTCGCCTATGAATTGGCCCCGCGCTCTCGTAAGAACACACCACAACTTTGATTTACAATGAGACTAGCAGAATCAGTGCAATGCAAGTCATTTTTTTGTCAAAAAAAAGTCTCATCGCAACTTATTGAAGGATAAGTAGAAGGCCCGCGATGTCTCTGGCTTGTAACGGTTAATCCGCGGCTTTGTAACGGTTAATCCGCATGCCAGACAGGCACCCTCCCCCTTCAGGCTCATCTTCCCCGTGCGCCTTCTAGGGGTCTGTTATCTAATAGTATTAATTAAGCTTGTTGGCAGAAGGAGGATTTGATCGACCTGAGGATCCCGATTCTTCTTTCTTCCTGCCAGGAAGCACTCACCTCAGATCACGATTCTTTCTTCGGTCGCGTCAAACCTGGCAGTCTTCCCCTCTCGAAGTGCCAGCATTCCCATAATCAGAGCCGTCTGAGTGTGATAGGCCAAATCAACCGGACTCAGCGTGTCTTTTTTGCGCGCCCGGCAGCAGTCCAAAAACGATTTCCAGAAATCCACCATGTCCTCTTCGCGCTCGATCCGGATCTTTTGCGGGGCTTTCTTGGATCCATATCCGCGAACCTGTTTGCCGTCAAGCCACGCCGGATGAGTCTGGCTACTTGTGGGTTGTCTTCACTCCTTAGAATCCGCAGACACCCGGCGGCAAGAAGCAGAGCATGGGCTTCGCTATTTCCGGTGGGTCCGCATTCAAAAGGTCTGAATTATTTCCAGTTCTCGTAATACTGCAGCCCTTTTGGAACTTCTGAGCTGGGAATTTTCTGAAGCGCTTTTTCCTCGGCTCATGGGAGCTATTTCCTAACACCCCATTCAACGATTCTATTTTCACATTCTGAAAAAGGGGTTTGATTTTCTTCTATCTGTATGTGATACTACATACAGATATGAGAATGACACCCCAAGGCCCTCGGGCCGCTGAATTGAGAAAACTCAAGTACGACCATCTCCGCACCCTGGAGATTCCCCCGGAAGCCCTGCCCGGTTCTCTGGCCCAGTGCTTTTTCGCAAATGCGGCAAAGCCAACTGTCGTTGTGCCTCCGGCTCCAGCCACCCCGTCTGGCTGCTGACTTACATGGTAGAAGGAAAGAAGCTGGTGGAACGGAATCCCCAGGCGTGGGTCGAGGAGGTGCGGCGCCGGGTCGGGTTGGGGAAAGAATTCCGGGAAAAGTTCAGCCAGATTCTCATCGCCAATGCCGAACTGCTGGTGCTGTGGAGGCGGCAACAACAGAAGTGAGAAAGCCGCTGCCGCCCGGCAAGTTCAAAAGCTACCTGCTGGATCGGTTGCGTCTGAGGCACTATTTCGAGCAGCCGGGCGATGGTCGGCCTCAGCCGCAGATTCCGGCCCGGGTCTTGCTCTGGTCCTTTTTGATCGGAACGGTGTTGCGGCGGAATTCCTTTCACGCCCTGGAGGCCCTGGCTCACAGTCCGGCTCGGCAGAGTTTGAAAATCCCCCGGAAATTCGGCAAGGATGCACTGGGCTACTGGACCGAACGGCTGGCGACCGTGCCCCTGCGTCAAGCCATGGTGGGAGGGCTGCGGCAGGCCAAGCGGAACAAGGCCTTTGATATTGCCTTTTGGATTGGTCTCATTCTGGACGGGACCGGGGCGGCCCGTTCGACTCGGCGGGGTTGCCGCTATTGTCATCCCATCCAGACACAGGGAGATATCCTGGGGTACAACCACAAATTCAGCTTGGATTGCCTGACGGCTGCCGGCCTGGTCCTACCCACCGATGTTGAACCCTACCGGATGTATCCGGAAGTTCTTTGGCCGGTGCGGCAGGCTCGGGCGGCCCTGGTCGTTCCGCCAACGAGCATCGTGACTACAACGGAGCGCACATTTGTAATCCGGGTTAAGAATGATGTCGTTGAATGGGTATCAGTGGCTCGCGGTGCACCTGTGGGAGACCTCCTTGAGGTTTACGGGCCTTTGCATGAGGGTGACCTTATTGTTCGGCGTGGAAGTGATGAGCTCCGAGAGGGCACGCGAGCCAAGGTCAACGTGCCGACGCACTAAAATGTTTCCAGATTAGCTGCGGAATCAGAAGGGTGCCAAAGCGCCGGTTGCCGCCCTGTGCGGCATCTATCTGATCACCATTCGACAAACCGGGATCATCCAAAATCCCAGAAGCAAAGGCGACCCTATCCGGACTGATGGATCCGAAGTACTATCCAGGAGTGGGGATGCCATCGGCTCCTTTCGGGAGAAGAGGGAAAAGAGTCAGGCCAATGAGGGCCAGCCCTCAGGAAGTGTGAATCAACAAAGGCAATACAAATCTTTCTTGAGCCTTTTCGACCAGCACTTGAGTGTTAAGGACTGACCCTCCACACCACGGCCGTGCGACCAAGCCTGGTTGATTCTACTGAAGTGCCTTCAAGGCGTTGATCCGGCCACGGCCGGTTTCAGCATCAGCACCGGGCTTCAAGATATCATCAGCTGATTTTTCAATGATGGCCTGAATCTGGGCGGGCTGCATCTTTCCATATCTCCCAACTATTAGAGCTGCTAAGCCCGATACATGAGGAGCTGCCATAGAGGTTCCGGCGGCAAAGTAGTAACCGTTTTGCCTGTCACCGGAACTCAGGACCATGTCGAACATCCAAGTCGGCTCCGGATACGACATGAAATCCCCTCCGGGAGCGGCAACATCAATGACCGATCGACCATAGTTGCTGTAAGAGGCAAGGCGGTCAAAGTCTTGAAGGCCAATGGGTCCAGTGGCCGAGATTGCCATCCCGTTGCCCGACTGGGCCGGTATAGAAACCAACCGTCCATTCAGGTTGACGCTGTAGTTTCCGGCTGAACTGACGCACAGGGTACCGGCGGCTGTGGCGTGGTTGATGGCGCGGTTCAAGGCTGCCATCAGCGGTCCGGCATTGTCGCCGGCCCTCGGGTTCCTGTCGAACACGGCACCCAGGCTCATGTTGATGACATCCACGTGGATACTGGCCGCATAATCAATGCCGCTGATCACCCAGCCGAACTGGCCGCTGCCGGTTTCGCTGAGAACCTTAACTGCCACGAGTTTGGCTTTGGGGGCGACCCCTTGAATTCCTACGCCGTTAATCGGTGCTGCGATAATTCCTCCAACATGAGTTCCATGATTGAACTCATCGGTGCTTGGATCAATTCCCTCTCCTGGAACAAATGACCGACTGAGCGCAAGATCGAGATTAGGTGCGATGTCAACATGATTTGTTGCCATCCCACTGTCTAGCACCGCCACCACAGCCCCTTCACCCAGGCAACCAACATCAGCGGTCTGGTCGGCGTGAATCTGGCGCAGATTCCACTGGAATCCGGAAAAGGGTTCGGGATTGCTTCCCTGCGCAACCAGACGGGCTTTGTTGGCCTTTACAGACCTTTCGTTTGGAGAGATCCACTGATACTTCAGATCTTCAGCTACGCTCACAACTCCGGTGATCGAAGCAGCCATCGTGGGGAATTCGGGGTCACAGGAGTCGGCCAGTACTACCCCGATATCTTTCAGGACGCGTGTCACCCTCCCATTCAGAGCGGCGATGGAATAGGAAAAACTGGTACTGCCAAGCCCCTGGCCTTTGGCTAGGATTAAATAGTGTTTCATGACTCCTTGGGCTGAAATGTGCCAGCAATAAAAGCCGGCTACTACGACAAGAACAGCCAACAGTAGAAAAACAGACTTACGCATCATGACTCCCTCCTCAAATGGTAAGATCGGCCCTGCTCGGCGACATCTGTGTCATCGTCGTTCAAAACTCTCTCCTGTGCCCTTAAAATCTACTCCCAGGGATGAACAGCAAGGCAGTGCATGCATAGCGCGAGGATGCTGTTTGCTCACCCGCTTTCGGATGGTCGAGTTTCACGATATACCTTTCACCTCCTCTCGGTCTTATCTGACGATACAAGCTGCCATTGGGGCGAAGGAAACAATTTGCCTAGGTAGTTCTTGCCGCTCCGAAAGGGGAATTGAGCCCCCTTCCAGTTTCCAAAAAGTATGTTCAAGCTAAGTCCTTGACCAAGAATATACTAGAGCAGCTACTCTCATTGAAGTAAAGACTCAGCCCCTTGGAACTTCAGTTGCACATTCTCGAAAGGTAAAAGGTTACTTAACAGCAGGGCGGGAGGTTAACACGCTTCTGTTGTTCAATATCAACCAAGAAAGGATTCTTCACCATGATGCCAGAAACTTTGTCTTCGGGACTGTCCCCATCGAACACCAGTTCTTTGCTGCGCAGTAGTTCCGGAAAAAATCCGGCGCATCTCAAAGCTGGTCTCAATAGCGACAGCAAATCACTTCAGATTCAATTCAACCTCAAGCCTGCGGACCATTGTTCGCGAGCAGTCGTGCCTGTGATTCCAGACGGAACAGGAAAGAAAATCACCCCAGCCACTTCCTTTCCGTCTTCGAAGAATGATGACGCACCGGCGCCCATCGGAGGAAATATCGAGTTGCTCCCATATCTTATAGGGAAAGACGCCGTGCCACCTTTTTCGTTGCCTCCGTCCACAATTGTCCTCCCACCAAACGGCGAAGACATCAGTCTCCTCCCGTATCGGATCGCGATGGAGGGCGACGCACATCATCGGCCTTCGGCAAGTTCTAAGTGGGTGGGATAAAAACTGCAAACAACGCTCTCTTCCTGCCGGTCTTCTTAGCAGGCGGCGATTCCAGAGCAAATAGACCAAGCGATGCTAAGAATCAGAGAGGCTAATCAAATCAGGGCTCGGCAGTGTACGATGATTTGCCGCTCTGTCCGAGAATTCCGATCTGCTTAGCCTCAGCTTGGACAGGATAAGACTGTAACACAGGGCCCAAAAACCAGACCTCGACCTCCTGACCTACTTTCAGCGCATCAAACCCGACAGACTGCCGCTGTTCTCCCTCGCGTCTAAAAAGGAGTGTATTGACCGTTACCTTCACGGAGACTTTGTCGAACTGAGCCTCTTGCTTGCTTGCCTCGACCAGAACCGCACCCAGGATTCCTTTGGCTCGCGCTTCGGTGTCGGCTGAAGAGATATTTAGAATCTTACCGTTCAGATCGGCCTCCTTCCCACTAGTGGCATTGCCTTGCGTCTTGAATTCCACAGAATATTTAAGAAACAGCCTTCTTTCTGTGGCTTCAAATTCCTCCCTTTCCTTCCTTCTTTTCAAGCCTTCCAAAACCTTTTCCCTAGCCTCTTCGTAGGGCACAATTCCCTCAGGAATTCTGCCCTCAAGTTTGAATATAGATAGACCATCTTCGCTCTTCAGAATAGGACTGATTTCGCCAACTTTTAACCCAAAGACACTCTCCTCCAGTTCAGGCAGAAGACTTCCCCTGGCAAAATAATCCGCTTCATCTTGGAAAATGCTTTCAGAGAACTGCTGCGACAGTTTCGAAAAGTCCTCTCCTCTCTTAAGTCTCTCGAGGACATCCAAAGCCTTTGCCTGCTTTTCTCTTTTCACGTGCTCGGATGCATCGGTCGGAATCTTTATGGAGATGAAAGGAGCCTTAATTCTTTCAGAACTCTTGTATTCATTAAGATGCTCCACATAGTAGCTCTTGGCCTCTTCTTCGCTTACCCTTACATTGGGAAGAATTCTCTTCTTGGCATATTCAGCAGCTAGGACCGCCTTGGTTATTCCCTCTATCCTGGACTGAAAATCTTTGTCCTTGTCCAAATCGATGATCTTTGCCTCCCTAGCAAAGACCTCGATTCTCACCACCTCTCTTACAAGCTGCTCGATGTCTTCCGTTCCTGTGGGGATTTCTTTTCCTGGTGCGAGCTCTTCCATTCTGTCTCTTACATCTTTCAGAGTGATCTTCTTGGTTCCTATGGTCGCCAGAGCCTCATCGCCTGAGGCGGCACAAACCGTGAAGTGAACAAGTAACAAAGCCAGGCCGCAAAGCAGTGACGGAAGTCTTAAGTGGTTTTTCTCTGGCATGTGTGGATTCTGGGTACACCTTCCGGAGACTTTTTCAGACAAACAAGCTGCGCTTGGTTTTAGAGGATTTTTGAAGATAAGGAGGGAGAAGGAATTTCTCCCTCCTGGGAGTCTTCTGCTATTTGGTCTCTTTAGGGTGACGCCTCAATACCTAACGGAGAGTGAATAGTGTGCGCTCAATCCCCAACGAATGGCAAGAGCACCACCGACTACCCGAATGCAGATTATCAATTGGGGACAGCTTGGGCGGCATTACGCAAGTTTACTGCCCCAGTGGTAAAGTAAGGACCAAAA
>JBGPHY010000348.1:0-6389 GCA_041484625.1 Terriglobia bacterium
AGTTAATGTGTTCGGTAGGGGAAAATTGCCGAACACCCGATGAGAATGAATCCGTCCCAGGAGCCGGCTCCTGAACTCCTTATCCAGGAAGGGTGTTTCTTGCACTTCAACCCGAAGATTCATCAGACCAAATAAATGCTGATAGAGACTCATTACATCAACAGCGACCGCAATGATGCTTAACCCCATCAATATCCAGATTGACTGTTCTAAACCGGGGCGAACCCAGAGCAGGACCAAAAGGACAAGGGCGTAAGCTAGAAAGAGGATGAATACTTCCTGGCTGCGTTCCCGGTTAATCGATGTGAAATACGATGGCCCCAAAACTAGAAAAACTAGTACGATCCCGCCCAGTTGAAGGGCTGTTCGGGAGCTTATCCCTTGTTTGAATTGCTCAAGCGCTGCCAGGAGGAATGCGAAGAAGGACAAAAGAACCAGCAAATATCTGGAGTGGTGGAATACTTCCCCTGGATAAACCGAGTTAATGGCAATGCCCAACAGGATTATTGTCAGACAAACCACAGGGATGTTTATTGCACTTATCTGCTTAGTCATGAACGGATATACGCGAAAAAAGGGCTATTCGAAGACCTGCGACCGTGCCTCATGGCCGGTGTTCCAGTTTCTTCTTCAAGACCAGTACCTTTTGGTCAAACTCACGGAGAGCAATGTTGTGAGGATCGATGCGAGCCCGACCCTCTTCCCAGGCTTGCAGCGCACCAACAAGGTTACCAGTAGCTTCCAACACCTGTCCCAGACGCAGATAACCATCTGGTTTTTCAGGCTGCCTGAGAATCATTTTGTGGGCCACTGCTTCAGCCGCCTGTGGTTGTTGGATCCTCAAACACAGCCTCACCATGGAGTTGAACACGTTAAGGTTGACTAGGTTCAAGTAAGATGCGCGTTGGTACATGAACAGGGCCCGAAGCAGGCGCCCCTCAGCAGAAAGGACGTCACCAAGGGTTTCGACAGGAAAGTCGTAATCCGGCATCAAATTGAATGCGGTTCTGAAATAGCGTTCAGCGAGTTCGAGTTTCCCATTATGGAAGTAGTATCCTCCCATCCCAATAGCTGCATAGCCGAACTTGGGATTTTGACTCAAGGCAATATAGTATTCCAGTCCGGCATGCTGGTACTGCCCTTGACTTACCAACCAATAGCCCAGGTTACAGTGTGCCATTTGAACCTGATAATCCTTTTCGATCACGTCAGTCCAGAGTGTATAACTGTTCCTCCAAGTCCGTGCCCCCACAAACGTCAGGTAGCTAAGGATGGAGCCAATCAGCACTATTCCGGTCGCCAGTAGCAACCGCGCCCATTTGACATGAGCCAGATGATCGTACGCATTGAAGGCTAAAGCCGAAACAAGCCCCCAGACACCAATTTGGGGGATATACAGATAACGATCTGCCATGCGAACGGGAAGGGGAACCACGTTCAATACAGGGATGAGAAAAACCACGAAGAACATCAACCCCAAGAGAAGTTTCCGGGATGCTCTTCGGGACGCGAACAGCAGGAAAACAACCACGAAGAGAGACAGCCAGAGAAAAGGAGCCCTCCATGAAGGATGGGGTCCAGGCCTATAGATAGCGTTTAGATTCGTGGGAAATAACAAAAGCTTGAGGTAGTCCCAAAATAACTGTCCGATGCCCAATGCACTCAAGAGCGGGCCACCCGCATGGTAAGAACGAAGGGAACTTCCGGCGTCGGCCGCGTGGATGGTAAAGAAAGTTAGAATTTCGGAGGCTGCAAGGAACGGCAGCTTTTCATACAGCCGGAGATCTTTGAGCTTTCTTCCTTCAAAACAATAGTCGAAAACCAGGTAGATCAGTGGAGCGACAATTGTACTGGCTTTAGATAGAATTGAGAGCAGGAAGAAAAGAAGAGAACACAAGTACTGAACTCGAGAACTCGATTGTTTGAATAGGACGTAATGTCGGAATGATAGAAGGAAGAAAAGTGCCGCCAAAAGGTTCTTCCGCTCGGACGCCCAACTCACCGATTCGACATTGATGGGATGGATTGCAAATAGGGTAATCGTTAATAAGGCGATTCCTCGCGAAACCTTCAATTGCCTCAGGAGAGAAAACAACATCCCAGTACAGGCCAGGTGGAGCAGGACATTTGTAAGGTGAAAGCCATTAGCGTTCAGCTTCCAGATCTTATAATCGAGAGCATAGGACAGCAGAGTCACCGGGGCATAGTTGGAGAAGTAAGGCTCGGTGACGATCCTATTGAGGTTTTTCAATGAAAAAGACCAGATGAGGGGGTTTTCTGTTATGTACTTGGGATCATCCCAATTTGTAAATTTCTTCGGGCATGAGCCGGAGTACAAGGCTGCGGTAAGTACCAAGACCAGTGCCAAAAACACCAGGTCCCACTGCTCTTTAAGGCTTGTGAGCCGAGAGGGCGACATAGAGTGTTTTCCAGCCGGGAATTTTTGAAGTATCACTCATCTTGCATCCATGATCTGTTCCGCAAAACGTCACTTCGACCCTGAAGCTCATTGAGACTTACGTGACTGAAGTCGAATCACAGCGCCTCGCCCCAGCCATGACTCCCCTGCTGCAAATACGCCTGCCGGCAAGGCAAGAGCAGCCCCCAAGCAAAGATGCAAGAGCCTCTGGACTAACCTGGGTCGTAGTTCTTGTTTCAGAATTCCGTAGAGCACATTTTCCTTAGGAAACACCGAGTTCAGCAGACTCTGTAAAATTCCAAAAGGACCCTGCTCCAGCGAAAAGGTGGCGGTTTGGGTGATAGTGAAGCTGTTTCTCTTGAGTAAATGAGTTAAACCAATAACCGTAAAGTGGTAAAGATGTCGAGGAATATCTAAATGGAACCAATGCCTTCCGAAAATACTGGCCTGCAAGCTCGAGAGATTCGGAACTTCAAGGATGAGGTACCCCCCCGGCTTAAGAATACGAGAAACCTCTCTTAATACCTCTTCAGGGGAATCCAGATGTTCCATCACATGCCAGAGAAGAACCATGTCAAATTCTCCGGGAGGGAATCGACAATCTTCCAACGCATGCGTGAAAACCTTCACACCTGGGATCTGGAGAGCTCTAGTGGCCGCTAAAGTGGATCGTTCCGTGCCATAGCAGTCATGCCGCATGTGGGAAAGCTCCTGAAGGAGCAAACCCCGCCCGCATCCAATCTCCAGGATCTTCCCGGGTCTTTTCAACAACTCATGCAATTGGCGTGCACGCCTTCGAGTCACCCATTCTACGGTCCATTCCATGGGGGAGACGAACTTGACATTCTCAGGTCCATAGTACGCCTGAGTGTAATGGGACTCCAACTCAGCCGGCCCCGGTTTCGGCCAGGTACAAGCCGTCCCGCAGTTAAGGCAACGGATTAATCGGTGTTGCTGAGAGGCTGACGGTGTCGAGAAGAAACTGGACGATTCGCAACCCACACACTTTGCCGGAGAGGGATAAGCCTCTAATTGAATTGTTTGAGCCTGACGATCCGCCATTTAAAGAGTAGGTACTTAATTATTGTTTTGAGGATGGACAATCCGTAAATGACACCGGCCTTGAAGCTGACTGAAGACGAATCGAACGAGTAGCGGGTTGTAACCGGAATTTCCACAATACGCATTCTCTTCAACACAAACTGGACTAGGATCTCGTTGTCGAAAGCGAAGTTTTCTGAGTTTGCCTCGAAGTTCACACTCTCCAGAGCGTGGCGGTTGTAAGAGCGATAACCCGTATGGAATTCAGAAAGTCGAGTTCCCAACACTAAATTCTCCAAAGCAGTAAGGAATTTATTCGCCATGAATTTGTAAAGGGGCATGCCGCCGGCCAACGGATTTCCAAGCATTCGAGAGGCTAGGACGACGTCCGCTTCCCCTCTCAAGATGGGTTGTACAATGTCCCTGGCGATGGTCGGGTCATATTGGTAATCCGGGTGGAGCATCACGATCACATCTGCCCCTTCCTCGAGGGCCTTGGTGTAACAGGTCTTTTGGTTTCCTCCGTACCCCCTGTTCTTGCGATGTCGAATTGCGGAGATCTTGAGTTTTGAGGCAATTTCCAGGGTATTGTCGGAACTAGCATCGTCCACTAAGATGATCTGGTCATAACTCCCTTCGGGCAAAGCATAATATGTCTTCTCCAGGGTTAGAGCAGCATTATAGGCAGGCATCACGATGACAATCTTGGGATTCTGCTTTCGCGAGGTTGTTCTGGGTGATGGTTCGCCTTCACCTTCCCATTTGGTCTTGTTTGTCTGTTCAAGTGAATCGTGGTTCAGCATACTTGAAGATCGAGAAGGCACCTCGGTCGGATCTTGACCAACTCGCTCCAAGGTTATGCGAGACCCAGCCGTGATGTAAATCTCAAATACAGCAAGCTATGCTCTTTGAGCATCCTCTCAACCGAAAACTCATCTGGCGGGAAACAGGATCCCTGTCCCAAGCTCGAGCGCAGAGCCTCATTGTTCAGGAGTTCCACGATTCGCTTTGCCATAGCGTCCAGGTCACCAGGAGCCACCAAAATACCGTTTCTGCCCTGGACGATTACTTCAGAGACCCCATCCACATCAAACGCCACTACGGGCACACCAGTAAGACTGGCTTCCACCAATACTCTTGGCAATCCCTCCCACAACGAGGTCAAAACGAAAAGGTCAAAAACTCGCAGCAAGTCGGGAACGTCCTGCCTCCAGCCAATGAGTCGAACCACGGACTCGAGCTGCAATTCCCTGATCTGGGATTCCAATTGAGGACGGAGTTCTCCATCACCAACGATTAAGAATTTAACGCCTGTGACCTGACTGCTCACCATCTTGGCAACTTTTATCAGAAGGTGCAGCGCTTTAGGGGGTTTTAAGCTCGCGACCGTTCCCACTATCCTATCGGTTGTTTCAAAATTCAATTCCATCTTCTTTGAGGAGGTTATAGGCGGCACATGACTGAAAGATGAGGTCTCAATCCCTGACCGGATCAGGCTGCAATCCTGCCTTCGAAAAAGACCGTAGGATTCTCCTTTTCGGAGGTTCTTTTCCGAGACCACCACAAATCCGGTGGTTAGGTGGGCAGTTATCCGTTCGAGACAGATGTACAACAACTTCTTCCACCAAGCAACTGAATCACCGAAACCGAACCCGTGATAAGTGTGGATGATCACGGGTACTCCTGCCAACCACCCCGCCCAGCGGCCGATTATCCCCGCTTTAGGCGTGTGGGTATGGACAATAAACGGCTTCTCCCTCTTGATAATGGTTCGAATTTTGAGGATAGCCTTCAGATCCATCCAGACACTGAAGAGTCCGATCGAACGGCTTAACTCCGGGACGATGTAATGCCTCAACAAAGGGACATTGGAAATCTCATTGAGCAGAAGCCCGCCATCACCGGTGATAAGGAGTTGATCGAATTGCGCCTTGGCGAGACCCCGGCTCAAGAAAAGTACGGCATGCTGAGCACCACCGAGGTCCATGCGCGTGATGATCCTAGCAATCTTTATTGGCATATTGGGCGATGGGCCCGACCTCTGACCCTGTTACACAGACCACTTCCGGACTTTGCGGAATTCTACCCGCCGACAAAGAAAGACAACTACAAAGACATGTCAATCCTCTTGAGGTAGTAGCCGACGGACAGGCCAAGTGCCAGGATAAGTGAAGAAACCGCAATAACCCAATTGGTACTGACTCGTGTCAACACCAGGGAAGCCAATCCTAAGAGGGCTGAGGCAAAATAACTGGCGATCACGGTTTGTCTGACCGATAAGCGCCATTTCCTCAACCTCAGGGCGAAGTGGTCAGGGCTACCTTGCATGATGGGGATTCCTCTTCGATAACGAACATAAATAACCAGCAACATGTCGAAAATGGGCACTCCCAAAATCATCAAGGGAGCAACAAGACCCAGCACACTCACGCGGGTATAAGCACCGTTTGTTGCGAGCGCGGACAGCATCAGGCCGATGAACAAGCTTCCGGTATCCCCGAGGTAAATCTTAGCCGGTTTGAAATTGTACCGTAAGAACCCTACAAGGCTGCCTGCAAGCGCGACTGAGAGAGGAACGACGAATTCCCGACCGCTTCGATAATTTACTACCACCAATATCCCGGCGGCGATAGCCCCGACTCCTGCTGCCAAACCATCCATGATATCGATGAGGTTAAATGCATTGGTGATGGCAACTACCCAGAACAATGTGAGCAGGATTGCAAGCCACAATGGCAAGAAAGAGAGCCTCACATAGATTGATGCTTTTACCAGGACAGACGCAGCAATGAATTGCCCCAGGAGTTTCTCCTTCGGGGTGAGCACACCCAGATCGTCAATAAGGCCCAGAATGACAATGATCGCGCCCGCCAGCAGGATACCTAATACTTCGCGGCTGTACTGGTACATCAAGCCAGTGGTCAAGAGA
>JBGPHY010000349.1:0-6388 GCA_041484625.1 Terriglobia bacterium
CTATCGTGCCCTCTTAAAGCGCTCAGCCGGCGAGAGCTTTGAGTCCAAACTGCCCGTAACTGAGCTTCCTGAACGAGGACCCGACATGAGGGTCTGACTTCACTGACCTACAACTTTCTTGAAGGCAATCGGCTGAGGAGGGGCCGACTTTGCCTTTTCGGGAATTCTCTTAGCCGTATTGCTCTTCCATATTGCCCACCCAAAACCCAGAGATACCAGGAGTGCCGTCAATGGGTAAAAAGATTGCCCGGGTAGAGGCTGGTGGGGCAAAAAGGTCTCCATGAACAGCCTCGCCGCCGGAAATGCTGAACCCAGCAGGACTGCAGCCAGTACGAGACCCAGGCCCCTGGGCCGTTTTTCCCCGCGTTCCGTCGTCAAACAGCCGTGAATCACGGAGATCATCGTCAACCTCACAGAAGCCAGTACTAGCAACGCAAAGACGTCATGAAGCGCGAGGTTCACCAACAAGTCCGCCGCCGGCTGGAACAGCCGGAGACCTAAGAAGGTCAACGCCATGATCGGGGCTGGGAGGTAAATCAGGTACTCCACGTAGTTAGTATCTCGAACCAGCGGCTTCGGCTTCGGGAAAACCACGGAAAGATGAAGAAGAAAAGCAAGTCCCAGGGTCAGGAATAGAATCACACCGGTGGACACGATGGTCCGGAGCCACGAATTGGGGAAGTAAGGCGGTGTTGTGAAGGCCAGGGAAAAGCAGAGGTTGCTCAAGAAGAAGAGCGACCCGACCTTGCTCGGCCGGTACCAGAAGACCGCCAGCCCCAAGAACAGCATGATCAACGCCATCAGGTTCCCGGCCCACTTCTGGAAAGCCATTCTGCCGGGTAAGGGGGATTGAAGAATCGCCAGATTGTGCCGAACCCTGTCCCGCAAGACCGAAACCCTCAACTCCTCGCCAATCTTCGCCCTCTCTTGTTTCGCCAATTCGTGCAAACGATCGGTGGGAATATCTCCGATTTGAACCAGCAAATCTCCTGGCTTGATGCCGGCTTTCGCAGCCGGACCGACTGGATCCACATCGTAGGCCTTGGCGTCGGCCGTCATTTGAAAGCCGGCGTAGGGCGTGGAGAGAAGACTGACAATGCCAACCAGGGCTAGTGCCAGAGCCACTGCCGCAAGGACAGCAAACAACACGTTAAATCTCCCGTAGTCCGTGCTACTCATACGCTTGTTCGGTCTTCCAAGCTTAGCTGAAGAGACTCAACTAGGCCGAAGACCTCCTCCTTTCTCTTGGGATTAAAATTGATCAGAACTAGGCCCTTGAAAAGGTTTCTGCATCTGCTTCTCCAAAGGAGGGGTCGTAACTCCTGGAAGGACGTCACCTGCATCATCATCCCTAACCTCCTGGTCTAGAATGGTGTCACACTGGAACGCAGCTTGCTGTGCAATGATTTGCGTTCCTTGACGGAAACAAGCTGATAATCTTGTGAAGAGTGGCGATCCACTGGTTGCAAGGAGGTAGGAAAGAGTCTGGTGCCTCCAGAGCGTGAGTGGGTGGTTTCACCACCAACTGGGTCAAATCATCCAGACTCGCGAAAGGATCTGATACAGCATCGCGTTACTACCCGTTCCGACCCAGACCAGGAAGCCTGTCTGGGCGTATGCGCCTTAAAATAGACCGTATGGCGACGCCTCCCAATCCGGAAGATGAAGAGACCTCGAGTTCCCTGAGTGGATTGGTTCGACGTACGAGATCAGGTCGCGCCAGATGATAGAAAGGGCGAAATTCTTGAGCGGTTGAGATCCGGCTGTCTGCGATTCCGACCCTCCCCAAGCCGATCTGGGGCCTTGGGGCAAAGGAAGGAGGGGAGCCATGTCCGGTGCGAATGCCAAGATGCAAAAGTTTTCTGCCCCGGCCTTTAGCCAGGCGTTGGAACCGGCTAACGGCGAGATTTGTCCGGAACCCAATCCAGCCAGTCCCCAGCAGATCCTGCCATACAAGAATGCCCGCCCCCGACTGTTGCTGTTCGATCCAGACCCCCAAGATCGTGAAGCTATCTTGCACCTCTTACCTGCGGATTCCTACGAAAGAATTCCCATCCTGACGCTGAGCGAGATCCGAGCAGCCGTTAGCGCAGGTTGCCGGATTGATGGGATTGTAATGAATCTGGAAACGCCCTTAGAGAGGTGGCTGGACTTGGTTTCCTACATCAAAGAAATCCGGCCGAAAGTTGCGGTGATCTTGATCTCACGTCTTGCCGATGAAGAACTGTGGATTGAGTCCATCCAGCGCGGAGCCTATGACCTTCTCTCAAAGCCGCTGGAGAAGAACGAATTTCTCAGAGTGTTAAGAAATGCCCTGGAGAAATATCGGTCGGAGTGAGTATTCCCTTCCGCCCCGTCGTTTTGCCAGCCCTCAAGACTAAGGCTGTCGGAGTCTTCGATCGGTGGCTAGTCATCAGCGATTCTTGTAAGGTCTTGTCGGGGAACCAGTGCTGTGTTATTATGTTCAGCTAGTTCAAGCAGGATTTAGTTTCTAGCGTTTTTTCCCTCCACAGGGAGGATGGGCTGTGCTTCCGAAGGTGGTTCGAAAAAAGGACTCTTTGGTTCCCCTGATTGGCGTTTGCCTTGTCCTGTTGGCCGCTCTCCTGAATTCGTTCTCCTGCATTCTCTTTTGCGAATTCACTCAGCAGAATGTCCTCCCGGATCGCCACCAGTGCTGTCATCGATCCCGGAATGCAGGCCAGGACTCGCCCATCGTTAAGAGCCAGAAAACGTGCCCCTGCGAGTCCGGACAGACCCGGCCCGAGCAGTTTTCTTTCATTGTGTCTTCGGACCGTCAAGACGAACAACGCTTTAAGGTTACATTGATGGGTGTCGATGTTGTCGTCCCGGTGGACTCTGAAGTAGCAAGGTGTTCTGCCCATCGTTGGCCGCCAGCATCGCCTTCTTACGGTCTCCTGTCTATAGGCCCCGCTTTCCCGTCGGGCCAACCCCTTCGTATTTAGCCGACTATTCAATTCTCCAATATTCCTGGGTGGCAGACGTCGCGCGAATTGCCAGCTTGCACGATAATGTATCCTTAGGAGAAATCCAACCAAGCCCTTGGGGCACCACGTAGTATGAACTCGATGGAGGGCCGGGCGAGTGACCACCGTTACCCCCAGAGGCCAATGAAGCGGACCGGCCTCACCGAGTCTGTTCCTCCATAGGACGCAGTAATTTCAGGAGAGAATTCATGAAAACGGGAAGACACATTGGCATTCCAACTCTGTGGTTCCTAATAGCATGTTTGTTCCCGGTCGAAATCGTGGCCCAGGCTGCCCATTATCAGCCGCCGCTGCCGCCGCCTCAGGCGGGCTCGCCGCCTGGAAACACCGGACCCAGAACCCGGCAGGCACCGGACACTGCGGGAACCGTCAAGCTAACCGATCTCATTGCAGAACTGCTGCAAGCCAACCCGGAACTGGCGGCGGCCCGGAAGCGCTACGAAGTCGCCCTGACCCGCCCCAGCCAGGAGGGCGCCTTGCCCGACCCCAGGCTGACGGTGGGCTGGATCAGTAACGGCAGTCCCCTGCCTTGGGCCGGCTTAGGCATAGAACCGACCAGCAATATTGGCTTTCAAGTGGCACAGGCGATTCCCTACCCCGGCAAGAGAACTCTCAAGAGTGGGGTGGCGCGCAAAGACGCAGAGAGCGAGGCACAGATGTACCGCGCTAGGGAGTTGAACCTGGTTGCTCAGCTAAAAAGCAGTTTCCATGAACTTCGGTTCCTGTATGAGGCTGATGACATCCTGAAACGTAATCAAATATTCTTGCAGCAACTCCTGAATGCGGCGGAAGCCCGGTATGCGGTAGGCAAAGCTATGCAGCAGGATCTCTTCAAGTCACAAGTTGAGATCTCCATTCTAGACAACAAGCTAATTGTCAACGAGCAAAAGAGAGCCCGGGTGAACGCTGAGATCAACGCTCTGTTGAACCGCCCTCCAGGAAGCAGTCTGGGCCAGCCGGAACCCGCCGAGACACTGCCTGAACTGGAATCGCTTCCTTCTCTGCAGAACCTGGCAGGAACAGCTTCACCACTGCTTCGAGCTCAGCAGTCCATAATCGACGGCAAGCAGTTGGGCGTGCAGATGGCCCACAAGGATTACTATCCGGATTTCGATGTGATGGGCGGGTATTACAACCAGGGCCAAATGAAGAACATGTGGGAGTTCAAAGTACAAGTAAACGTCCCCATCTACTTCTGGCGGAAACAGCGGTATGCCTTGGAGGAATCTTCGCTCCGGCTCGTCGAAGCCCAAAAGACCTACCGCTCTACTGATCAGATGCTGGGCTTCCAAATTCGAGACCGCTACCTGGCCGCAGAAGCTTCCAAGAAGCTGCTGGAGCTCTATTCAAAGCGAATCATCCCACTTGCTCAATTTGCCTTAGAGTCCTCTTTGGCCAGTTATGAAACCGGCGGCGTGGATTATCTCACGGTGTTATCTAATTTCAACAGCATTCTTGACAATGAAATGAGTTACTACGAACAACGGACGGAGTATCTCAAGGCCTTGGCGAGCCTTGAGGAACTGGTGGCCAAACCCGTGGACCGGGCCTCTGCAGACAACGAACCGCACAAAAGCGAGGTGCAACAATGAAGAACTTTCTTGGGGGCTTTCTTGTAGCTGCACTATTGGCGGGAGGTGGTTACTGGGTAATGGCGAGGAAGCAGCCCAGGCATGAAGCTTCTGCACGCACCGTGAAGAAGGCTGCGACAGAATACCACTGCCCTATGCACCCCACCTATAAATCCGACAAGCCGGGAGATTGCCCCATTTGCGGCATGCGACTGGTGCCCATTGAGAGTGAAACCAAGGATTCCCAAGCGGGAACAGAAACCGGGACGGTTTCCCATGAAGGTCACAAGACAGCCGAAACTGGGGCCCCAGAGCGGAAGATCCTCTATTACGTTGATCCCATGAATCCGCAAAACCGGTCGGATAAGCCGGGCAAAGCTCCGGATGGGATGGACTTGGTGCCGTTTTATGCGAACGAGGCGGCTACGGAAGAGACACCAATTGTTCCCGGCTACGTTCCCGTGAGAATCAATCAGGAACGTCAGCAGATGATGGGCATCACTTTGGATCAGGCCAGATTTATGAACCTGGAGCAAAGCATCCGCACGGTTGGCCGCGTGGTGTCCGACGAAACCCGGTTGCATCACATTCACACCAAGTTCGAGGGATTCATCGACCACCTCTATGTAGATTCGGTCGGAGAGTATGTGACGGCCGGAGATCCTCTTTTCACAGTCTATTCTCCTGAACTGGTGGCCACTCAAAAAGAATTGATCCTGGCTCTCCGCGCCAAAGAAAAACTTGCCAGTGTGAACTCCGATCCCATGATGGCAGGAATTGATCTCGTGGAGGCGGCCCGGCAGCGTCTATCCTATTGGGACATAGGTCTTGACCAAATTGCCCACCTGGAGAGAACGCGTGAACCCATCAAAGCCTTGATTATTCGCTCTCCGGTCAGTGGCTTTGTCAGCGCCAAAACGGCCGCTCACGGCATGCGCGTTATGCCGTCCGATGTGCTCTATGACATCATCGACCTGTCAACCGTGTGGGTGCTGGCCGACGTGTACGAAGTGAATATGCCACTGGTCAGAGTCGGACAACCGGCCGAAATCAGTCTCCCCTACGACACTGGAAGAATTTGGAAAGGACGAATTTCTTACCTGTACCCCACTCTGGATGAGAAGACCCGCACTCTCAAAGCCCGCCTGGAGTTTCCTAACTCTTCGGGCTTGTTGAAGCCGGAAATGTATGTCGACGTTGTCCTGAAAACCGGCATCGGACGCGTTCTGGCGGTTCCGGAGAGCGCGGTGCTTTCAACTGGAGAGCGCATGTTGGTGTTTGTGTCCAAGGGCGGTGGCCTCTTCGAACCGAGGGAGGTGAACACCGGCGTCAAGGTGAGAAATTACTATGAGATCCGCACCGGCCTTGCCGCTGGGGAGACTGTCGTTACAGGGGCAAACTTCCTACTCGACTCCGAGTCAAAACTCAAAGCCTCTATCTCCGGAATGAAAAAAAATCATCAACATGGCCAGTAAACCGACTCCTTGGTCCGCCGCCTCACACCCAGAAGCCGAGCTTCATCCACCCACGGATCCAAAGAGGTGCGAGGTGATCTATGGTTGAGCGACTCATTGAGATCTGCGCCCATAACAAGTACATCGTCCTGCTGTTCACCGCGGCCGTGGTAGTGCTGGGTTTCTGGTCTCTGTATAACCAGCCCATTGACGCCATCCCCGATCTCTCCGACACCCAGGTCATCGTCTACACGGAATATCCGGGTCAGGCGCCGCAGGTGATCGAGGATCAGGTCACCTATCCACTGACGACGGCAATGCTCACCGTGCCGCGATCGAAGGTGGTGCGGGGATTTTC
>JBGPHY010000350.1:0-6382 GCA_041484625.1 Terriglobia bacterium
CTTGGTTTTTCGGGAGCTAACGGAAAGAAAACGCTTGTGGGGATTATTCATAACTTTCATGAAAATGCGGTTTTTGGTGGAGGGTCGCGCTCTGTCGCGACCGTTCTGGCTGAACTTGAATAAGCTCATGTCGCACCCTTATGAAAGTGCGATATTAATATGGGAGCCGCGCTTCGCGACCGCTGTCGCTCCGGGCGGCGATGGCCGTGGAATAAAGGTCGCCGCTCGGGGGACGGCGGTCCCACGATCGGCTCCCACACTCGCCTCCAAGACTGCCGCCTTGAATGGCACCCCTACCCGAGAGTTATCTTGACACTCTCCTTCCACTCCTAATACGATGATTTTTGAGGGCTTCGACGGAGTTGCGACCCGCTGCAGGAATGCGTAGTTTCCAAACATGAAGTCCCTCGAACAGAAATTGACTTTGCGGAACTTGACTCTGCTGAGTTCAATCTCGAACAAAATGAAAACAAGCATGTCTTATCTGGCATTGTTTTCTACTGTCCTTTTGGCGGGATGCGGAGCCTCGCGATCGCCCTCCAAAACCGAGGTCAGGGAGAGGGTTCAGCAATTGGGCATTGCTGAACTGAAGAATCAGCAGATAGAGGTCGTCAAGATCTCACAGTCGGGAGACAATCAGGCTGTAGCCGAGGTTCAGTTGGCGACGGCCTTACAGTTCGTCAGGGGCAAAGAGAAGGAGTGGCACATCCAATCAGTCCGCTTAGGAGACCGCAACTGGATCGAATGGAAGACATTCTTGCAGGTACTCAATGAAGTGCGGGCGCGGCAGACTCGCGAGACCCTTGAAAAAATCTTGCAGGGACTGAGAAAATATAGGCAGGAGCAGGGCCGGTTTCCACCCGTTGCGAGTATCATTAGACTCACCGATCTTCTGGTCCCCCAGTATTTGGGAGAGGTGATTCGATATGATGCCTGGAACCGGGAACTGGTCTACCAGGTCTCCGCTGCGGGGTCTGCCGAATTGCGGTCGCAAGGTCCAGACGGAATGTCGGGGACCAGCGACGATATTGTGGTGACTCCCTGAAACCATCCTTAAATCAATCGAGGAATTCTTGAGGATATGAATACCGGATCCAATTCCAATCGAAACGGGGCCAGAAAAGCCCGCAGAACGTCACTCTCCCGTTCCCTGGTCAAGCCGCTGGCCGTGTCGATCATGTGGGTCAGCGTGGCTCTGGGAACTGCTCTATTCCTGGTCCATTACAGTCAGGGTGACGACTCCTCTCCCAAGCCTACCACTGCCGCGGACACCACCAAGCCCTCCCCCACCGCGAAAGGCTGGGTCCGCGGGAATCCAGCCGCCAAGACCGTATTGGTGGAATTTGCCGATTTTCAATGCGGTTCCTGTGGGCTTGCCAGCAAGACCGTAGGAAATCTTCTGAAGAAACACGAGAATGATCTCCTGGTGGTTTTCAAACATTTCCCGCTGGAAGTAGTGCACCGCAACGCCTTGATTGCCTCGCAGGCTGCAGAGGCCGCAGGGAGGCAGTTCAAGTTCTGGGAAATGTCTGAACTGTTGTTTAAGCACCAGGTCGAATGGATGAATGTCCCGGATGCCCAGACCTTCTTTCTTAACTATGCTGCGGAACTGCAGTTGGACTTGGTAAGGTTTCAAAGAGATCTTTGGGACAGCGAGCTACGCGACAAGATCTACCGGGACGTTTTAGAAGGCCAGTTGTTGCAGGTGAACCAGACCCCGACGTTTTTTTTGAATGGAACTCGTATACCCACCACCAAGAATGAGAGCGAATTCGAACAAGTCATCGTGGAGGCCATCAAGAAAGCCAAATGAGGAAACTCAGCATTCTCGGTTGGATCCTAGCCTTCCTGGCATTCGTTGGCATGGTGGACTCGGCTTTTGTCGCCATCAACAGTGGGCAGCACTTCATTATCCCTTGCAGGATTGCCAAAGGATGCGATGAAGTCCTCAACAGTCCCTATGCTCGAATTGGGGGAGTCTCGATCGCTTGGGGGGGAGTGTTCTTCTATCTCTGCATTTCTACCAGTGGGATTTTTGCTGCCTTCGAATTCCCGGGTGCTTTGCGATTCACCCTTCTGATCAGTCTGGCGGCCTTTGCATTTACTTTGTACCTCCTGTATCTCCAGGTTTTTGTCATCCATGCGTTTTGCGACTATTGCCTCCTGTCGGCAACACTGGTGACTTTGATTTTGATATGCCACCTGGCGGTGAGACCTTGGAGACCACTCTTATGAAAATCGGAGTTTTGGTAGCCATGGTTACTGCGCTCTCGGCAGTAACCGTAGGCATTTGTGCCCTTTTAAAAAGCCCACGATTGATTCAAAAAGCGAATCAATCGTGGCTACCCCTGCCATTTTCATCTGTGGTGGTGAACTTGAAAAGGTCATGGAGCACTCTTATGAGCATGCGTACTTGAATCTGGATTTCCAGCCGACAATGGCTCCATTGCTAGTCAACCAGTTCCAGTCGGATTTCTCCGATTCCAGCCTGCACGTGGATGTTTAAGGTCACCGTGGCCTTTCCGAATGCATCATTAGTGTAGGTGTTGCCCTCTTTCTTGAGGCCTCTGGCCTGAACGCTGCCTATCCCCTTGTCCGATTCGACGTGGACTCCGACGTTTGCCGGCAGCCGCAGGGTGACTTGGCCTATGCCTCCCTTGATGTTGGCTTGGAGGTCCTGTTTCCAGTCGCCGAGCAATTCCAGGGTAGTTTCGCCAACCCCGGTCTGGACGTCGAGGTTTGCAAGATTAAGGCTTCCCAGTTCGAAGTTGCTTTTCCCCACGCCGCTCTTGACCCGCAGGTCCATGAGTACCTTGTCATTCAAGGTTAAATTCCATTCATTGCGGGTTCGGCTGCCTTCGGATCTCGAGATGTCGGGCTGACGAACCGAAAGCCGTCCCTCTTTTCCACTGACCTCATAATTTACCTGAGGTTTCCATGAAGGGATGTTGTAAATAAAATCTCCCTCCAACAACTTTTTGGCCCCGCCACTCACCCGCAATTCGCCTACGCCGATTTTCAGCTCGACTCGCACCTTCTCCGCGCCCTTCAATTCAACAGCTTCCGATTCAATCCTCGTTTCCCCCACCTGTTCGGGAATGCAAGTCGCAAGAAATAAAAAGGGGGCCAGAAATACAAAACCCTTCTTGTTCAGACACAGCCGCTTGTTCATCATGATGGCTCTCTTGGGTGGTGCCTGTTGTTAAGATGACTGATGAATCCGGGGAGTTTTAACAAGCTTTCTAGGATTCGAGAAGTGGAATACTCCTGAAACTGTTCCCGAAGTGTGACCCCAGACAGAACGCCGGCAAAACGGATCCCTGCTCTTCTGGCAGTCTCGGCATCTGTGACACTGTCTCCGACATACAGGCAGTGCTTCACTGCTGTCTTCAGGTGGGACACGGCAGCCAGCAAGCCCTCGGGATCCGGCTTATGGGAACGAACATCCTCTCCCCCGACGATCGTGTTGAACCAGTGTGACAGGTTCTCTCTTTTCAGTACGGCCTCAATCCGGCACCGGAATTTTGTGGAGACAATCCCCAGGGAGATTCCCTGGTTTCGCAGGGACCTTAGGGTCGGCGGGACTGCCGGGTAGACGATGACTTGGTCCACCATCACTTCGTCCGCGTGACTGACAAATAAGCTTATGAATCTTTCCGACAGAGAGCGGGACTGGAGGCCGACCAGCCTTTCCCATACCAAGGGCAGAGAGAGACCGATGGTGGCGCAGATGTCACGGGGATCGGCTTCGGGCAGCCCTAGCTGACGCAGTGCATAATTCACACTCGCAACGATTCCCGGTGAGGAATCAGCCAGGGTGTAATCAAAGTCAAACACGACGGAGTGGATATGATCCCGCATATAGCAGTTTTCGAATCCACAGGAACCGGAAATTCTTCAAGCCGTCGGCATGCCGAAGGGATAGGCGCACACCGGTTGCCACCAGCTCGGATCTCCGCTGGTTGAAAACAGGTGAAGCTGATTGGCCATAAATCTCAACTGGAGTTTGCTTCCAATTTCTCCGATGATCTCCCGTTTGATGGAGGACGGCAAATTCGAGTAGATCAGGCTGAGATGGGGCACAAAGGGGGGCTCATCGCGAATGCCAAACACTTCAAGTGCCTTTCGATGAGCCTCCAACAGGCTCTGGGAGCAATCGACCCTCACAAACAGGCTCCGGAAGAACTCATTCCAGCCGTCCACGGCGCTCAATTGAAGTGTCATGGGATCCAAGCACGATGCCAAGGTTAAGGCCTTCGATTGCATCTCGCTTTCCTCACCCTCCAACCGGCCCAGCAACGTCACATGCGGAGGGAAGAGAGGCGTCGAGTATCTTCGGCTCAGGTGCAGGATCAGATCCCGCAGACGGTGGGACAATTTCCTTTCAGGCATCAGCCACAAGG
The DNA here is from genome assembly GCA_041484625.1 of Terriglobia bacterium. Lineage (GTDB taxonomy): Bacteria > Acidobacteriota > Terriglobia > Versatilivoradales > Versatilivoraceae > JBGPHY01. The sequence continues at coordinate 4,404 of JBGPHY010000350.1, forward strand.
CATAACTACCGGCTTTCATCATTCATCAGGGAGTCCGGTCCGGATTCACTCTTCAGAGGGGTCACCAGCACCTTGTCCACGCGGCGGCCATCCATATCTACGACCTCAAACTGATACCCTCTTCAGTCAAAGTGGTCAGCCGTCGAGGGGATGCGACCCAGCTTCATCATTACGAACCCGGCCAGGGTATGATAGTACCCCAATTGCTCCCCGGGAAGCTCGGGGAGTCGGAGGATCGTCTTGAGTTCCACGACGGGCAGGAACCCGTCCATTAACCAGGAGCCATCTTCACGCTGCACCACGGCCGGTTCTGCCTGTGCCTCGATGGAGGAAATGTCTCCAACAATCGCTTCCAGCACGTCGTTTAACGTCACTAATCCTTGCACTCCGCCGTGCTCATCCACCACGGCAGCAACGTGAGTCCCTGATTGTTTGAACGATTCCAACAAATTCAAGGCCACTGTATTCTCCGGGACCACCAGGGGTTGTTGCAGCATGGACTTGAGGTCAACGGGTTCTCCCGCGAGACTCTTAGCCAACAAGTCCTTGGCCAGTACTGCTCCCAGCAGGTTGTCGAGCTGGTCATCTGCCACCAGAAACCGGGAATGAGTGCTTCCCGTGACTTTCCCGCGGATCTCCTCGAATGAATCCTTGATATCCAACCAGACGATCTCTGTGCGAGGTGTCATCAACGATGCAACCCTGCGGTCTCCCAATCGAAATACTCTTTGAACCATGTCCCTTTCAACCTGCTCAAACGTCCCGGCCATGATCCCCTGGTCGATCAGGACCTTGACCTCTTCTTCGGTAACAGCCGGATCTGGAGAGCTTCGAACCCCGGCCAGACGCAGAAATCCGTCCACCACAAATACCAGCAAACGGACGATCGGTCCCCCGATCCGGGATAACAGCCGCATTGGAATGGCCACAGCCGAGGCGATCCTCTCCGGATTGTGCAGGGCCAGGCGCTTCGGGATCAATTCCCCGAAAACCAGCGAGAGAATAGTGATGGCTACGACGACAATCCCGAGTGCGATGGCCTCGCTGTAGCGGGAGGCGTACGGTATCCCCTCCAGTTGAGGGACTAGGCTGCGGGCGATTGTCGTTCCTCCAAAGGCCCCGGCCAGGACTCCTATGAGCGTGATCCCGAGCTGGACTGTTGACAGGAAACGGCTCGGGGCATTGGCCAGCTCCAGTGCAGCCAGTGCACCGTGATCTCCGTCATTGGCTTCCTTCTGCAACCGGGCTTTGCGGGCTGAAACCACGGCGATTTCCGACATGGCAAACAAACCGTTGGCCAATAGCAACAGCACAATGATCAGGAATTCCAGGCTTATCGAAGACACATTCGTTCCCCTTAGGATCCACGGTGTCCCGGTTGGGCGGGTCCGTTGTTCTGGCTGGTGTCCTTTCGTTCCATGACCCAGGCATCTTCAGGAGGGTTCAGATAGTAGTTCTTGCGTCGTGAAATAACCCCAAATCCGTTGGCCTGGTAAAAATCGATGGCCCGCGAGTTGGAGACCCGGACCTCCAGGAACATACGGAAGATGCCCTGGTGTCGCGAGATCTCGATGCAGTGCTGCAGGAGCTGGAAGCCGATTTTCCGGGAAAGGTAAGAGGGAAGCACAATCAAGTTGCAGAGTTCACAGCAGTCGAACAGCAGCGCCAGCACAGCCAACCCGGCAACAACGGGGCCGGTTTGCTTTCCTTCGGGTTCCAAATCTTCTGCCACCCGACAGGCATAAATGCGGGGATCCTGCAACACCCGGAGGTACCCCTCGATACCCCACTTACTCAGATAAGTCCAGCTGTTTTCGAGAGAAACGACCTGAGGAAGATCGGCGATCTGCATTGGGCGAATGACGATCTTCATCTCTCCTTCCAATTCAACTCGGCATCGGACTTGCGAAGATAGTAAGCTTCAAGACCCTGGGCTGTCACCAAACTCCCCTTCTCGGCCGACTGCATGGCCAGAGGAA
>JBGPHY010000351.1:0-6371 GCA_041484625.1 Terriglobia bacterium
ACCTCCATCATCAGGACCTGGCCCATACCATCATCCTAGGCAAGAGCGGTTCAGGGAAGAGTTTTCTACTCAACTTTCTCGTTACCCATCTTCAGAAGTACGATCCTTACACCTTCATCTTCGACATGGAAGGCTCTTACAGGAGCATTACTGAGTTGTTTGCTGGGTCCTTCCTGCAGGTAGGGATACAGTCCCAAAGCTTCCACATTAACCCTTTCTGCTTGCCTGATACCAAGGAGAACCTGAATTTCCTGTTCTCGTTCATCTCCTTGCTTATCGAGGAAGGAGGCAAGCACTCCCTGACTCACAAAGAAGAGCGGGAGCTCTACGAGCAAATCGGAATGCTCTATTCCATTGAACCCTCCCTGCGAACGTTGTCCACATTTACGAACACCCGCAACGACCCTCTCAAAGAGGCACTCCATAAATGGACTCATGATGGTCCTTATGACTTTCTCTTTGACAATCCTACCGACACCCTCACTTTTTCGAAATTCCAATGCATCGAATTCGAAGGGTTGGACAAGTCCCCACATCTCATCGAACCCCTGCTCTTCTACCTGCTCCATCGGGCGAACGCCATTATCCAGGATGATGCCCTTCTCCATGTTTTCAAACCATTCATCATTGACGAAGCCTGGATCTTTTTCCGGAACCCCACGGTGAGGAGCTACATCATTGAGGCGCTCAAAACTTGGAGGAAGAAAAACGCCGCCATGATTCTGGCAACTCAATCTCTGGATGAAATGAAGGACTCCAAATTCTTGCCAGGAGACACAACACATGAAGAGCTGTCTTTTCCCGGTTTCTCTAATGCTTCTCCTTTGTGGTTTCCCGTTGGCTGACAAACAGGCTCGGGTTGTCAAATACTCCCAGCGCGATATCATTAGAAGTCCATTGCCAGCTCAAGGTATCCACGGCGATTGTATTGCCTGCCAATGAACAAATCCTGGACTTTACAACAGGGGATAAGGATCTCTGGATTGTCAACGGCGCAAACAACTTCCGTTATGTTCATCCTGCCAAGCCCGGCTCCACTACTAACCTGAACTTAATCTGCGTCAGCGGGAATACCTACTCCTTCCTTTTGACTGAGGTTTCTGACCAGACGCGCCCTGCTGAGGTGGACTACAAGGTCTTCGTTGAGCCCAGTGAGACGTCTCAACTCGGTCCGTTGACCCCGCTAATACCCCGCTTTGTCCCCGCAGAAGAACTGCTTCAATACAAAAAGCAAATCGCCAGCCTTCAGGAGCAGATCGTTGCCGGTCAGGATGAGGCACGCAAGAACAAGGAACGCGAGGTCAACAATTACAGGGCGAAATACCCCATTTCTCTTCACTTTCCTTATCAGTACAAGTCGGCCAAACCATTTGATGTCACCGCCATGTTTCATGATGACAGCTTCACCTACATCCACTGCAACGCCCGCGAGAAACCGGCCATTTATGAAATCAAGGACAACAAACCCAACCTGGTCAATTTTCAATTGGAAGGCGGTTGCTACATCGTTCCGAAAGTCCTGGATCGCGGATATCTCCAGATCGGCAAGAAGAAAATGGAATTCCGGAGGCAGGGTGCATGAACGAGGTCATTGAGCAGAAACAACAGAAGCCGCCCGGAATCGTTCCCAAGCATGTTCAGAATTACCTGATCCTCGGAGTCTCGGTCCTGATTCTCCTGGGGAAGGCTGGTGCCGCTCTTGCTTCATTGGCATTTTCAGGAAAACGTAAACTTGCAGGCTCCAAGGAGGCGCAGTACTCAGAACCCGTAAAGCGCTGGCGTTTGGCGCAATCGCCGAACTGCCCGCTACCCATTTTGTACCAAATCCTTTACCCTCAACAAAGGTTCATCTTTAATGTCATCAGGCACCGAACAGCCTGGAGAAAGGATCAGGCGGCGGTTCTGCATGGTTTGAACGGCCGTTCGAATCTGTCCCTTGATCTCTTCCTCGGAAAGAGATGCGATCCGGGTCTCATCCAGTCCCCCCATCAGAGTGCCGGAAAACTTCGTCCTGGCCGTGGAGAGTTCAACCCCTGTCCCATGGATGGAGTAGTTGATGACCTGGACCGGATAAGCGACCAGCAGGTCGAAATGAATCTTGTTGCCGTGCATATGCAGGATATTCAGGTGTCCCCCCTCGCGGGCGGCGTCCAGGACAATCAGATCCGACTCCCTGACCAGTTTCTGATACTCCTCCGCCGTCAGGATGTCCTCGTTGGCGGCCTCCACGGCTAGGAACACCCCGGCGGCCCCGGCATCCAGCGCGTGGCGGACATGATTCGCCTGGGACTGCGCGAGGGTCCGGAGGGCCTGTCTTAACAGGTTGGGATTCTCTTCTTTCAGTTTCATCACGGCTTGCTTGGAGGATAGCTTTCTTGCCACTGTCCAGGAATGGAAGATCGTCTCTACGTAGAGAACCTCACCCTTCAGCTCCTTTTGAATGATCCTGAGAGCCTTGACCTGCTCGGGGTAGGGATTCTTGAGGACCTCCAGTTTTTGCCAATGGGCCTCCTCTTCGAGTTTCTCGAGTCCTTCAGGAAGCGGGTAGCGGAAATCGCTCATTACCTTGAGGAGGTCTACGTCGAACTTCCGATAGAATTCCAGCATAGCCTCAGCGTGCTTTTCAGCAGTGTCGAGGCGGAAATGGTGCCAATAGCTGAAGGGGAGTCGGTCGACCTTTTCTCCTTGGAGTACGGCCTTGACTTTCTGAACCTTGGAAACCTTGGGCCTGGCCGCGCGTGCCCCTCGCCTGGAAGCAATCAGGGCAGAAGAAACAATGCTGCTAGTACGGAGGAACCCGCGACGGGTGCAGTGTCTCGAATTCATAGGGCGTCCTTTCCGAGTTTACCGGGGATTGGCTAAGCATCTTACCATTTCCGGCAGGCTTTATGAAAGTTTCGGGTATACTTTTTAATCCGCCTCCGGGTTACCATTAAAGTATTCTTCCCAAGGTCTGTCGAATTGAGGTACTCCCCAGCGGCAGTATTGATAGGCTTTTCGAGCGAAAGTGGCTGAACGAGGTATTGAAAAACGAGGCCTGGTCGGAAGGTTGAGCGTTCTGGGATGGTTCTCTTCCCCGGTTGGGAAAATATCAAGTATGATTACAGCCATGCGAGTAACTGGAGAGGGGAGGCCGGCAAGCGCCCTTTCCATTATGCCGGCCTGAGGGGGTCGTAGCAGGGATGGCTCTTGCTTCAACCTGCCTCAGGCGCTATTGCGCCTTCCCCTCCCAAACTCCGATCTTCAGGCGTCCTGGGCTGTTTCTCCAAACAGTTCCGCCTCCAATGGAATCTCCAAGCACATTCCCAAATCCAGTTCAGAGACGCCCAGTGCCACTCCCGTTGCAGACCGGTCTTCCTCCGGTTCGCGGACTGCTCCTTCCATCGTACGGATAATGTTCTGGCACACCTCACGGATCCTGTGGGTGCTGTTGTTCAGCACGACCTCGTTCAGGTCGTTCAGGAAATCCAAGTAGTCGCTATTCTGCCCATAGACGACGAGCTTGTTCAAGCTGTCCCGCGCCTCACGAAGGTCTCCACTCTCGAGATGGAGTACCACCAACTGCTTGAGCGTTTCCTCCACGATCCTGCGGTCGTTTGTCCGGATCATCAGGTTAGAATAGATCTTGAGGGTGCGAACGTTCATTGGGTCCAGCTTCAGTATGCTATTCAAGGACATTTTCAGAGCCGCCTCGTCGTGTTGCTGGAGGGACGTTTCAAACACCGCCTCCACGACCTCCAAACTGGCGGCCAGATCTCCATTCTGGATCAACTGCTGCAACATTCGCATGGTAGCAGGATAAGCCTTGGGGTTCCCGCGGACGTTATTCAGTAGGAACTTCTGCGCCGCCGGCAGGTTTCCATCCTGCAGGAAGACCTCTCCCAGCATGGCCTTAAATTCAGGATCTTCATCCAGGGAGATCGAATGCAGGTAATCCATTCCGCGTTCGGCGAGACCCATTCCGTACAGCAAATTGAACAGGGCCTGGGCAAATTCCTTGTCTTTGGGCCTCAGGCGGAGAATACGGTCCACGACGGAAGTGGCGTTTGTAAGGTTCCCTTGCTTGGCCCATAGCTCCGCCGCCTTCAAGTAAGCTTGGCAGCTTTCGGAGGCCATAGAGATCTTTTCCAGCGCCTGTCCAAAGTCGAGCCAGTTTTCCGGGCAATCCGGCTGCAGATTGCAGACGCGGTTCAGGAAGTCAAGGGCCTTCGGATAATCTCCCACACTGAGCCACTGGTTAGCCATGATCTTGTATTGCAAACGGGCGTTGGCAGGCTGGCCCTGTCTTTCGTAGAGTCGGGCCAGCCGCTCCATAATCTCCTGCTTCTTCGGAGCTAGTTTCAGGACCTTCCGGTAGACGGCAATAGCATTGGCTGGGAGTTGCCGGCACTCAAAAGTCTCGCCCAACTTCTGGTACCACGTGAGGGCCTCATCTCGTGCCTCCATACGACAATACAAGTCAGCGATGGTATTTACAATGGTGGTGTCTTCCGGTTCAAGTTCGTGAAGCTTGAGATATTCCTCGAGGGCCAAACTCAGCTTGCCCAGAAGAACATATTTGCCGGCCTGTTGCAGCAATTTGTTGGTTTTGGGATCCATGATCCACTCTCCATCTCAATCGAGTGTCCCTGGCGGGGAAGCACCCAACCCGTCCTTGTCCGCCCTCTCTTAATCACACTGCCAGCCAATCTCAAAAGTTTCTGTAACTATTTGAAAAATAAAGAGATATTTTTTATTTCCCCTCACTCTCAATCAGGCGTGGTCTGACAAATTAACTCGAAATGGGACACTTTGTCCTATTGCCTTTCCAGGTACGAACGCATACGATATGTGCGTTTCTATCAACAGAGGAGCAGAGTCCCACGCGAAAGGCAAATGGAGAAAGGATCGGATTTCATCCCGGCTAGACACACCATGCCCCATCTGGCCATCCTTAGTTTTGATCATCTCCATGCGTTTCATTACCTGGAGTGCCTGACCCGGATGAACACTGTTCATCTTGCGGCTGTGGCAGAGCCGGATGCCAGCCGACTGGCACCGCATGCACAGGCGCTGTCAGGGGTCACCGTTTATGCGGATTATCAAGAGATGTTGGGGAGGGAATCCCTGGACGGTGTGATCATTTGTGCAGCGAATGCGAGACATAAAGAGATCGTCATAGATTGTGCCCGGGCCGGCCAAGCTATTTTATGCGAAAAGCCTATTGCCATCCGTACGGCGGATGGCAGGGAAATGCTGGCCATCTGTGAGGCTCACGACATCCTGTTCGGGATCTGTTTCCCGGTACGTTTCAGTGAACCGTTGCATCGGGCTAAAAAGCTGGTTCAACAAGGCGGATTGGGGAAGGTGGCGGCTGTGAAAGCCACTAACCACGGCACGATGCCGGGTGGATGGTTTGCAGATCCTGAGTTGGCAGGTGGAGGGGCCGTGATGGATCACACGGTCCATGTCGTCGATGTTTTGCGCTGGTTGTTCGAAGCGGAATTTACCCGGGTGTTTGCCCACTCCGCTACCCGTCTTTACGAAATCCCGGTGGAAGACTGCGGCCTTCTCACCCTGGAGATGAGCAACGGAGTTTTCGTGTCGCTGGACACCAGCTGGTCGCGGCCGAACCGGTCGTTTCCAATCTGGGGTGATGTTTCCCTTTCCATCATCGGAAGTGAGGGCGTCCTTGACCTCGACTTGTTCCCCTGGACCCTGAATCTATTTTCTGAAACGGTGGGCAAGCACCTCGCAATCGCCCATGATGGCGATTTGAACCAGGCCATGCTGGAGAATTTCGCCCAAGCCATTCAAGGACAAGCGAAGATATCGGCTACCGGTATGGATGGCTTAAGGGCTTTGGAAGTAGCAGAGGCCGCTTACCGCTCGATCCAAGACCAGAAAGTGATAGAGCTTTGAAGGGTGAGGCAGCCATATTGAAAGAACCGGTGAACAGGAAGCATGAGTCGCTGCCGGAACTGAAGGTCTCCATCCTGGGTGCCGGTAATATGGGCCGCCGTCTGGGCAAGGCTCTTTGCCAGATTCCCGGCGTTGCTGTGAAACATGTCTTTAGCCGCCGTCTGGTCGCCGCCCAGGCACTAGCTGCGGAACTTGGGGGAGAAGGAGTGGACCGCATGGATCCGGTATTCTCCGATCCCGATGTGGCGGCAGTGTTGATTTGCCTTCCTACTCATACGCGAAGCCAGACGCTCAGAGCTGCGGTAGATTCGGGTAAACACATCTTCTGCGAGAAACCGTTGGCTCTGGATGCTGCCATGGCCAAGGAAATTGATTCCATGCTGAGCGGATATCCTCGCTGTGTCATGGTTGGGCAAGTTCTTCGCTTCTTTTGGGAGTACCGGCAGCTTCGGCACAAGGTGTTGGAGGGA
>JBGPHY010000352.1:0-6368 GCA_041484625.1 Terriglobia bacterium
AGACTCTTGGTTGAACCGGCCGGCTGCCTGGCTTCTATCTTCATGGGGTGAGCCTTCCTCGCTAAATAGTGACTCTACCCCACGATCTCATACACTACTTCTCGCTCCATGTCCAGCGAATTAAGATGCAATCGCCCTAGGGTTTGTAGGCCATAGTTTTATGGCACAGGACCGGTGTATAATCGCCTCCGGCCGCCAGGCTAAAATTCAAATTCAATTCAGGAAGTGATTCAAAGGAGCGAATATGGTTCGTTTGCAAGACGCGCGAAGAGTAATAGCAGCAGCGGAGAAAAAAGCTATAGAGATCGGACAACCGATGAACATTGCCGTGGCGGACGAAGGCGGAAACCTGATAGCCCACGTCCGAATGGACGGAGCGTGGCTTGGCAGCATTGATATCTCAATCAAGAAGGCCTTCACCTCACGTGCCTTCGACATTGCGACGAAAGATTTGGCTGCTCATTCGCAGTCCGGCGGGCAGTTCTTTGGAATCCATGCGTCCAATAACGGCAAAATCATGATTTTCGCCGGCGGCATTCCGTTGAAGCGTGACGGAAAAGTCGTGGGAGCCATCGGCGTCAGCGGCGGATCGGGAGAACAGGACCACACTGTGGCTGAAGCTGGCGGCGCGGCGTTTTAGTGCGACTATACGTGACGACAAAATGGATTTTGCATGGTTTTCCATGATCCCTCACCTCTCCCCTTTTCCCCGCTAGTTACGGGGAAGAGGGGTAAGGCCTTTCAGGTTTTCAGGCAAGGCGGGTGAGGGAATGGTCTGAGACAGCGTTTCAGCGAGCCGACACCGGTTGTAGGTCGAAGGTCGACGAGCCTTGGTTTCCAAATTCGTCGACTGCATCAACGACCAGGTGAAGGGCCCCTTCTATCGCATCGGGCAGGCTTCCGCTGTAAATACGATCTCCAGCGGCTTTGTCCCCATTCATTCCATTGTCATTCAACAGGATTTCGATTGGAAGGGCGAGGTTATTCACCCGGTTGAGTCTGGCTTTGAAGATCTTGACTGCGCCTCCCTCAATTATCTGGGTTTCGAGCAGATTGCCGGCTGACAGTTCAGCCCAGCGGACTGAAGGCCCTGTGCGATCCTCTCCTTGTACTCGCACCTTGACTATACCGCGCTTGATGATGTGCTCCGGGGCATTCGGCAACCAGTACTCGGCAAAGAATACAATCTCGTGACCCGGTGGACAACCAGAAGACATTATCGGCATGGAATACTTGGCCGAACCTCCCACGTGATCGTAACTTCCCCAGTAATCCGAATATCGCAGGTTCAGGCCGACAGGACTTACGTAAGGGTCGGCCGTATAGAGAGAAGTCAAATGGAACTCGCCTTGATCCTTTAACAGCACCAGAAACGACTCTCCGGGATTGACCTTGCCATCTCCATTGCCGATTCCCAGGTGTTTCTCCTCAGTCTGGTTCCCTCCAACCTGAACACGGAATTTACGGCCATCTGCAATTTGCGGACTTTCCAGTGATGGGACATCCGGGAATAATCGGATCTCAAAAGGGATTCTCCATGTGTCGGTGCCGTCGCATCGGAGGGTCAGCTCCAATTTCACCATCTCGCGGGCAGCATCCTGCACCTGGAGCACCAGAGGTGACCTAGAGGGCAGGATCTGGCCGGGGGCTAGTTGTTCCAAACGGGTCTGACTCACGCGGATGGTCACACCAGGATTGGGTGAACTGAGGGTCGCAACGATTTGCTTAGCTATTGCCCTTCCTTTGTTCAGTAAGTCCACCTTGACAGATAATTCCTTGCCGGCCATCGCCCAGTGGCCATCCTGGATGGTAAATCCTGCTAGAGTCAGAATGGGCCTCATCTCAGAACCGCTGATGCCCACTTCGTGCAGGTCTCCATCCAGATTAATGTGAAGTCGACCTTCCTCATCACTCTTCAATTCGTGAACTAAGGATTCGCGGGTGCGAAGATTGACATCAACAATCCGGTAAGCTGCCTTCTTTGCATACATTCTGTCCGTGGTGATATTCAGATGGACCGATGGCATCCTTTGCCCGTCAGGCATCCATTCTTGCACGCTGCTACGAAATCCAGAGGCTGTAACGTCTTCCAGGATGGTGAACCCGGGTCGACGACGATCGCTGGCAACGGAGTAGCCCCAAACCTCGAAGGTGGGATAGACATCGATGTGATGCCACATTCCAGGCATGGGCAAGGGATGGGCAAAAGCATTCATGTGGAAGCTTAACTGTTTGGCCATTCCCGGAGTGCCGTGATCCCAGTCAAAGGTCTCGTGCTCATAATGGGAGCAGGTGTAATCCCAAACCTTGTTCATCTGCCAGTGATACCAGCGGATAAAATCACGGGAACCCAAAACTAAACGAGTCCGGATACCTTCGTAATTGCGATACATATCGGTGTGAAGGTACTCAGCGGGGAACTCCTTGGGCCCAACGACGAATTCAGGCGAACCCATGAAATTCGAAACACTCCCGACCAGGTGAGGATACTTCCCCCCGACCCAGAACGACATGAATCCACCCATCGAGAGGCCGGAAATACCCCGATGGTCGCGGTCCGCAATGGTTCGATAGTTGGAATCGATGAACTGAACTAACTCCGGAAAATAAAAGGGAAACTGGCGATCCGTTTCCACCGGGCCGATGTTGTATGGACGGGGGTAGATTCCTCCGGGCGTTGGCGGATTGTATCCATCCCATTTCACCACGATCACTTCATTTTGCTCGACAAATCTGGCAATGTTGTCTCCGTGGTAATCGTCAGCGCTATCATATCCTCCGGCGCCTTCCCGAGTGGGCACGTTGTATCTCTCGCCCCATCCGTGGAAGAAATAGATGACTGGATAACGCTTTTCGGGGGTTGCCTCGTAGCGTGGAGGCAAGAAAATACGGTAGTTGCGGTCCTCGCCAAAAACACGACTGCCATGCTTCAGGTCAAGGATCTTTGTTTCGGACTCCAAGACGGGACAGGCCCAAAGGAAAAAGAAACCCAGTCCCAATACCAATCCTCTTCGGCTTGCTTTAGGGGGCATGAGATTAATATGAGTCCTCCGAGAAGGGCACAGCAAAGGGTGTTCTCCAGCGGGTAACTGCGACAGATTCCCAGTAGTGCCATCCTCATGCTTTGTCGATCGCAGCCGCCACGCGGTTGGCTGATCGAGTGGCTGCCTCCATTCCCCAGTCCAGGTTGTCTGCATAGGCACCCGCAAAATGAATCCTTCCGTAAGGTTGCATGACCTGGGGCCAGAACTTGTCTAATTGTCCCGGGAAAGGCACCCGTTCGCACGCTGAGGCCCATGGATCCAGGGGCCACGAAACTATCTGGACTTGCTCAATATCTTCCGACTTGCCCGGATAGTAGTGACGAAACGTCGCCAGGGCCTCCTGCGGATCGGCGTCCCCAGCAGCCGAGCCGACCAGCAAACCCCGCTGAGTGGTTATCTCATCTGCCATTTGCCAGACACTCTCCAGGGTAAGTTCACCGAAGTCCAGGCTCGGGCTAACTCCATCCTTTTCCCAGAAGCGGGTGCGAGATTGAAAGATCGGCCTTGAAATCGAATAATATTGAGTATTTTGGACGACCTGCTTCTTTTCTTCGGACCAGTCTGGGGTCACTGGAATCTTGCGAAGCTGGACGAGTGAAATACAGCTGACCAGGTAGTCAGCTTCCATCTTACTGGCCTTGCCAAACTGAAGGTAATGAACCGTTACGCCGGTTCCTCCATGCTCGATGGCGGTGACCGGGCATCCCAGACGCACTCTTTCACCCAGCCTTGCTGCAAACGCGTCTGTCATCTTCTGATTACCCCCTTTGATCCGAAACACCTGGGGGGGCCAAATGGGAACACCTCTCAGCTTGAGTATGGCCGCATGCCACAGAGCTTGCAGCGCAGAACTGGATCCACCAATGAGCCGGATGGCGGCATCAGAAGCGCCATCCTTTCGCACGAGTTCCGCGACAGTAACCCGGTCCAGGTGGCCCAACTTGGCATCGAAGGGTCGATACTCATTTTCAAAACTGTCCAGATAGGGATTGAAATAAAGAAGCCGGAACTCCCACCATTGATGGCGGGTCAGGAAATCGACCTCCTTCTGGTTGAGACCCATACTGGCTAAAACACTCCGGTCTGCCAGCATCTGGGGGGTATACATTTTTTTGTTGATAAACCGGCTCACATTCGGGCGGCGTGGGTAGGCAAAAACGGGTAAGTCAAATTCTTTGACATACTGCCAGTAGAGGTCGTATCCCGGTTTGGTGAAGTGTTCTGCGCCCCCATCCACATACAACCCGTCGGCCAGATTATCTCGAATGGTCAGCACGTGTCCGCCTGTCCTGCCGGCAGCTTCCAGGACTGTCACCTCGTGCCCTCTTCTCATCAGCTCGTAGGCACAACACAATCCACCGATTCCCGCTCCAGCCACAACGATCTTCTGCTTGCTCCGGTTGGCCTGAGCAGAAGGCTGAGACGGGACGAGAGTGGAAGCCAGCGCCGTGCCGGCAATTGTAAGAATCTTCCTTCTTGTAATTGACGTCATAGATTCCCCTTCATTTTGGTCAGAGTTGTCCCGGGATTTTGCCGAGATTTTAGGCGATCTCGGTGGAGGCATCAACACCTTTGTGGGAATTTGGGGAGTGGTTCGTTCGGTGTCTGTCCTGCAGAGCCAAGAATGTAGTTGTGGAGTTCCGGATTTAGCGGCGTGGGGAGTCCCAGTCAAGCCAAGGTCGCGATAGTGAGCCTGCGTCGGCCCTAGGCTGAATCGAACAGGAGCACCGTGAAGTCCTTAGATTTCAACGTGCTTTCGATCATCGGCCAAACTTTCTGGTGGGTCTCGGAAGCCACCCACCGCTGGCGCAGTTCCTCGCTCTGGTATGTCAATTGGAAGCGATAATTGAGACCTGCTGGAGCAGTCCCCTGGAGGCTCGACCGCAACTTGCACATCTTGACATCAATGTAGCCAGGCTGCTTCGTCGCCGCCGGCTTGAAAATCGTGTGGAAGTTGTGCAACATCTCCCGTTCTTTGGCCGGGTCGACCGAGAGATCCACATGCAACACAACGGGATTCTGCACTGGTGGAGCGCCGCCCGCGCTCAGTGCAACTCCGGCGCCCAGCATGGCCTTCAGGTACACTCGTCGCTTCATGGCTCTCCTTTCTCGTGCTACTGGTAAAGAGCTTTTTTGCCCGCCACGGCAAGTTTGATCCGGTACACGCTGGCGCGCGCCGTCATGTACAACGATGTTCCGTCATCACCCCAATTACAATTCGCGGGTATCTCGGGGGGCTTGATCGTGCCGAGGTGCTTACCTTCGGGCGAGAACACCCAGACGCCACCCGGGCCGGTGGCATAGACGTTTCCCTGGGAATCGACTTTCATGCCGTCGGGCAATCCGCCCTCCGTTTCGGCGGTGACATCGGCGAAGATCCGTCCGTTTGATACTGTGCCGTCCGCTGCCACGTCATATCGCATCCAGACTTTACGCTTCTCGTCGGAGTTGGCCACGTAGAGGGTCTTCTCATCGGGCGAGAACGCGAGCCCGTTCGGACGAGTCAGGTCCTTGATCACCGGTTGCAGCTTGCCACCCCCATATCGGAAAACGCCGTTGAATGTCAGTTCCTTCGCGGGATCGTCATCCTGCTTCAACAACCCGTAGGGCGGGTCAGTAAAGTAAAGCGATCCGTCGGATTTGTAGACGAGGTCGTTGGGACTGTTGAATCGCTTCCCCTCGAACTTTTCCAGGTAAGGGGTCATCGTAAGATCTCTTGCGACCCGCACAATGCACCGGTTGGTGTGCTGGCAAAGCAGCACCGTACCCTCTTTGTCAGCGATCATGCCGTTCGGGCCCACAAACGAACCTGCCGGAGCATGGGTCTGACCGCCGGCGTTCTGAATCAGGATCTGGGCCTTTCCGTCCGGGGTCAACGATCGAACAACGTTTCCCGTCACGTCACTAAACCAGAGAAGGCCCTCCGGACGCCACAGCGGCCCTTCCGTGAACTGGAACCCGCCGGCGACTTTCTCGATCTGAGCGTCGCGCGGAACCAGTGAATCAAACACCGGGTCGAGGCGAACGATGTTTCCCACCCCATGCGTTTCCGGCACAGGTGCGGGCGCCGGGGCGCTAGAGCAACCGGCAAACAGCAAGGCGAGAGAGAGAGCACACAGAAATAGAGATTTCATCATGTTTCCTCACCACCAAAACTTCACTCTTGGTTCACCATCGGTCTGCTGTGTCGGGCGGTACCATGAGGCCGAGCCGCATTTCTAAATCTCTTTCAGCAACCACCGCACGGCTCTCTTCTGCAATTTCAGATATTCGGGCTTCCAAAGTGCGTGGATGGTGTGTCCTACCGACGTGAAAACGACCCTG
>JBGPHY010000353.1:0-6367 GCA_041484625.1 Terriglobia bacterium
AGGGGAATTACAGGGGAATCTCCATAATCCGATTCGTGCCAGAATTCGGTAAAGTTTAGAATTTGTTATTTCTCTCAAGATCCGGTTTCCGTGTGCCTCTGCGGACTCTGTGGTTGAATTTCTTGTCTCTGAGTTGCTAAATTGAACGATTAAGGCACTAAATGAGACAGGGGGAATCTCTCTTCTTTCTCAATGAAAGTTCTCCACCAACATCAGGTCGCTGCCGCCTTCCCCGAGCTTTTCGAGAATCTCGTAGTGCGAAAAGGTGCGCCCGACCATGGCCCGGCCTCCCGGAAGGTACGGATTCGGTATGACAGATGAAGGACTGAGTCTACTCCCCTTCAGGTTGGGAAGCAATGCCCCTCTAGATCCTGGCAATATGACAGACTCTCATGAAAATGAGTTCAGAGTTCATGCTTTAGCATGCCTGGGGCAATGGCAACCTAAAGGTTGAACTCCGAACCAATCAGCCATTTTCATAGACCGTGTTGACCTGAAAAAGGTCATGGCACACTCTTATGAAATCCGGTTCAGTTTGGCGTTCCGGCGACCGCAATATTCACCGGGGAAATCCATGCCTGGGTTTCCTATTGCCCACTCCTGGGAATTACCGGAAGGTTGAGGGCCGACGGATGACCAGCGTCGTGAAAGACAGTCTGAGTGGCTTTCACCACCTGGGTGGCACCCAGCGTCATCTCCCCGGTGTTCAGGTTCCGGCTAAACCGGGGGAAGTTGCTGCTGGAGACGTACAACCGGATTTGGTGATCCTTTTTAAACACATTCCCTGTGGCCCAGAGATCGATGGTGTAGGCGTAAACCTGGCCCGGGGTAATTCCTTCCGCCCGGCTCGTTGAATTCCGATACCGCGCCCTCACGATACCGTCCGCCAAATAGCGAGCGTACCCTCCGGGATCGACGTCTGCCAGCATGGCGGTGAAATCCGTATCCTTTGCCGAACTTGATGCATACAGGTCCAAGCTGACAAAACCGGTGACTTCCAGGTCCACGTCCAGCGGTGGAGTAGAAAAGACCAGCACATCCCGCCGCGTTTCATTGGGGCGCTGGTCCGCAGGCCCGGGCGGAAGTTCCCCGCCGCAACAGAGGCGGCCACCGATGGTCGGAACCGGATTGAGCGGGTCATATTCAAAAACGTCAGGTTTTTCGTTTTTGGCCGGCTCGGTCGATAATCCCCCATCTCCGGAAATGCTGCTGGCGCCGCCGCTGGCATGGAGGTAGAAACGAGTCCTTTTCGTCCGAGCCAGCGGGAATTCGTTTTCATCCCGCCACACGTTGTCGCCCATGACAAAGATTCGCACCGGGGCTCCCTTTGCATACTCGTTGGCAACATTCTTAAGGGCGTAATCGGACCAGCCCAGGATGGTTTTCTCCATGTCCAGAACGGCCTGCTTCCCGAAAACAACATCCCCGATCTTTCCCTCCGGAGAAGTAGCGGCATGCGCCCAGGGGCCGATGATGAGACGCTGACTGTCGCGAGCTTCAGGTGTGGCCGCCAGTTGCCGCATTCCCATGAAATTGGCAATCGTGCCTTTCACGAAGATGTCGTGCCAGCCTCCGGCATGCAAGGCCTTGATGTTCAGCTCACGGTAATGATCCGAGATTTTCCATGGTTTCCAGTAGGCATCGTCCAATTCATGTTCCACCCAGTCCCGAAAATAGGGGACGAGTTCCTTTACGGGAGGAAGATGGAGGTGGGCGTAGTCCTCGACCGGCAACTGCATCACCCCTTGTTTGGCCCGGATTCCGCTTGCGGCTTTGCGACGCAGCGTGTCCACCGAAAGGCCGGCAGACCAGGAACTGGCGAACCACTGCATGAGCGCACCGCTCTGGTAGGTCCAGCCGTCATAGTATTCGGAAGCGGTGACATAGGGAAAGATGGCCGCCAGATGAGGCGGAGTGGAGATGGAGGCCAGCATCTGAGTGGCGCCCACGTATGATCCTCCGAACATCCCAACGCGACCGTTGGAGTAATCCAAGCCGGCCGCCCATTCCACCGTATCGTAGCCATCCTGGCTCTCGTAGCGAAATGGATAGAACTCTCCTTCAGAATCAAACCGGCCGCGCGTATCCTGAATGATCACCACGTAACCCTTGGACGCCAGGAAATGGGCAGTAGCCGGTTCCCCAGTGCGGTTGTACGGAGTGCGCTCCAGCAGCACGGGAAAGCGGCCTTCGGCAATGGGCCGGTAGACATCAGCCGCCAGCTGCACGCCGTCCCGCATTTTGACACGAGCACCAGCCTCGATCTGGACCGGGTAGTCGTCTGCAAAAACCGGCAAGCCAAACTCCAAACAAATCGCACAAGTCACCAAGACAGCTGACAAAAAGCTCCTTGCCTGTTTCTCCTGAAGGATACATCTCATGATTGACCTCCCGGTCTCGGATCCACTCCGCGATGTCTTCTCAAGCTTTCGCCTCTCCTTCTTCCCTACTGGATTTCCGCCTGTCACGGTTCATGGCCTTGGGGGACGCCAGTCCCCCCTGAGAAGCCCTGGACTTCTGTTACCCTATTGCTGGAAATCAAACAGATGCATACAATAACGAAGTTCGTGCCGGAGGTGAATCGATTTCAGCAAATCCGGTATCCCACCCACCAAGAGGTTATTCCATGAAACGAATCGTTTGGGTTGCTGGACTGATTGTCCTGCTCAGTCACTCTGTATTTTCAGCTGAAGAGACCGGTTTTCGCCGTTTGTTTGACGGCAAGAGCCTGGATGGCTGGCTCCTCTCCGGAAAGGAGGGACGAGGTTACATTATTGAGAATGCGCTGCTGGTCTGTCCCGCGGACGGCGGCGGAAACCTGTTCACCGTGAATCAATACTCCAATTTTGTCTTTCGATTTGAGTTTCGGCTGGAGCGGAACAGCAACAACGGCGTCGGAATTCGAGCACCGTTGCAAGGCGATGCCGCATATGTGGGGATGGAGATCCAGATCCTCGACGATGAGGGTCCTGAGTATAAAGGCAAGCTGAGACCGGCTCAATACCACGGTTCCATTTACGATGTGATTCCGGCAAAGCAGGGATTCTTGAAGAAGACAGGGGAGTGGAACCAGGAAGAGATTACGGCCAATGGCCGGGAGATCACCGTCAGGTTGAATGGGACGGTCATTGTTGACGCCAACCTGGACTCTGTCAAGGATCCGGAAGTCCTCCAGAAACACCCGGGCCTCGCCCGTAACCGCGGCCACATTGGTTTCCTGGGGCATGACACTCGAGTGGAATTTCGCAACATTCGTATCAAGGAACTGCCTTGATGCCTGTATCAAAATCGATCTCTCCGTCGTTCTCGTATTTAGCTAAGGAATGATGCGTATGAACCATGGAATGATATCAACATTTCTCATGGGCCTGGTAGCAACGGGCTTCTCGAGCGTGGCCTCCTCGGCTTCGCAGATCCCATCGCAGACACCCCCTCCCGCCACCGCTTCAGTGTTTATCAATCGCAAACCGCTCCAACCCGGCGCCTTCTATCCGCTCCCCTTAACCTCAGTTCGGCCAAAAGGCTGGCTGAGGCGTCAGTTGCAGATCCAGGCTGACGGTTTGACCGGGCACCTCGATGAGTTCTGGCCCGATGTCGGTGCCAGGAGCGGATGGCTGGGAGGCGACGGCGAAAGCTGGGAACGCGGCCCTTATTACATGGACGGGCTCATTCCCCTGGCTTTTCTCCTGGGAGATGAGAAACTCACTGCTAAAGCCAGGAAGTGGGTGGAGTGGACCCTGTCTCACCCGTCAGAAGGAGGATGGATTGGCCCCACACGGAATAGTGACTGGTGGCCCAACATGGTCATGCTCAAGGTCTTGTCGCAATACTACGAGGCCACCAACGATTCTCGGGTTTTACCCATGATGGAGCGGTATTTTCGTTATCACCTGCAGCAGATGGCTCAGCAACCCCTTAAGGAGTGGGCGGTCTTCCGCTGGTATGAAGAACTCCTGAGTGTGCTCTGGCTTTACAACCGCAATGGTGATCCGCAACTGCTGGACCTGGCCCGTGGCCTTCAGCAGCAAGGTTTCAACTGGAAAGACCATTTTGAAAACTTCCTTTTCATGTTAAAGACTAGTTCTGAGGAGCTGGGATTGAAGCCCGGGACATTTCCCCAGAAAGGCATGAGTGCCCATGGCGTAAACAATGCAATGGCACTGAAGTCCTCGGGATTATGGTGGTTGATTTCCGGCGACCCTGCAGATCGCGCGGCCGTTTTCCAGGCCTTTTCAGTCCTTGGGAAGTACCACGGCATGCCCAATGGCACGTTCACATGCGACGAGCACCTTGCCGGGCTCGACCCGAGTCAGGGAACCGAGTTGTGCGCGGTGGTGGAATCCATGTTTTCTCTCGAACAGTTGGTGGGCGTCTTTGGAAGTCCGGAGTTAGCCGATCGCCTGGAGCGGATCGCCTTTAACGCGCTGCCCGGCGCCTTCTCCGCTGACATGTGGGCACACCAGTACGACCAGCAGGCCAACCAGGTGATGTGCAGTCTTCTTGCTCGCCGTTGGACCTCCAACGGGCCAGAGTCCAACATCTTCGGACTCGAGCCTAACTTCGGCTGCTGCACGGCTAACATGCATCAGGGCTGGCCGAAGTTCGCTGCCAGTCTGTGGATGGCCACTCCCGATCAGGGCTTGGCAGCCGTGGCATACGCTCCCTGCGAAGTCAGGACCCAGGTGAAGGGGGGGATCCAGGTGATCGTGTTGGAAGAGACCGACTACCCCTTCCGGGATGAAGTCCGACTCACTGTGAACCCGGCTGTCCCTGCCCTTTTTCCTTTGCAGCTTCGCATTCCGGGCTGGGCAGACTCCGTCACGCTCAAGCTCAACGGGCAGGTCGTCTCGGGAACCCGCCCCGGAAGCTTCTTCAACCTGGAGCGCCAATGGAAAAGAGGAGATCAGGTCATCCTGCAATTCCCAATGCGCCTTCGTACTAGCCGATGGATCCGGGACTCCGTAGTAATCGAGCGAGGTCCACTGGTCTATTCCCTTAAGCTTGGAGAAGAGTGGCGCAAGCTCAGATCTGGCATGACAAAGCCAGCCATTCCGCCCTCTGCCGACTGGGAAGTGTACCCGACTACACCTTGGAACTACGCTCTTGACCTCGATCTGAAAAACCTGGAGCGATCTGTCGAAGTGTCGGAAAAGCCCTTTGGCGAGTTTCCCTTCAGTCCCGACGGCGCGCCGCTCTTGCTCACGGTCACGGGCCGTCGAATTCCGGAATGGAAATTGGCGGACGGATCTTCCGGCCCTCCCCCCTTGAGTCCAGTAAAGTCTCAGGCCCCGGAGGAGAGCCTAACTCTGATCCCCTACGGCTCGGCAAAACTCCGAGTGACTGAGTTCCCCTGGTTGGGCCACGATTGACGTGAAAGCACCGTAGGATACCCTGAAAATCGTCCGCGTCGTCGTCCTCGTCCTCGAGATGAAACCTTCCGAGTCCGGCGGCGCGAACGAGCACGAGTGTTATCCTCCAGGATTGGCTCAGGGGCTCGAACCGCCATTCTCACGTACCGCTGCCTCCAGTAGAGGCATGAATGAATTCTGTGGAGATCCAGTCTTTGGTAGCCACGCTGACCGCGTTGTTTGCGGGAAGCGTGGGCTTTTGATTTCACGAAAAACCCACGGCTCGCAGCGACCGCAGTCGTCAATGCGCTCACCGTTGCTACCCCTGCCATTTACTTCGGCGGTGGCGCTCCAAGTTGGCTCATGAACGATTCTTATGAAAATGCGTGCTCTCGCAAGCCACGTTGGCCGCGCCGCTTACGGGAGGCGTGGTTTGAGATTCACCTGCACAAGTCGAGAGTCAACACCACAGGTTCCGGGTTTTCCTCGAAGATGATTCGAGACGCCTTCAGGTCTCGTTCCTTTCGAAGCAGATTCAACCTCCAGCCCCATAGGAACGCCAGGCCCAGGAAGACGAACATTCTTGTGGGGCTTCTCAGCAGCCAGCCCTCGAGTTCGCTCATTCCATAGATGTAAAGGCCAAACCCAAACAGGTACGCAGGCCAGAGGCTTTTGAGATTGGCCTTTCCGGGCAGATAGGAACAGGTAAAAGGAATCTTGGAGAATCGAAGAAGCAGAGCCTCCAGCAACAGGACACTCAGGGTCAGCCCGAAACAAAGGTGCATAGTAGCGGTCTTCCAGCCCCAGAGTCCTCTGAAAATGTGAAACAACCGCGGAAACAAGAACAATCCGACAACCAGCGAAAACAGTAAAAGGAACTGCACTGTTCTGGAAATCAGCCGATAGGTGTTGTACCCCAGCCCGGCCGTCAGTAGCCCCTGCAGGCTGCCCAGGAAAAAGAACACAAACGCGCTCCCCGCGGAGGCAGCCATAGCATGAGCGGCCATGAACCGGAGGAG
>JBGPHY010000354.1:0-6363 GCA_041484625.1 Terriglobia bacterium
TACACCATGTAACCGCCGCCGCCAATGTTACCTGCCGTAGGGTGGGTGACCGCCAGGGCCAGCGCTGTGGCCACCGCGGCATCCACTGCGTTGCCGCCCTGACTCAGGATCCCGGCGCCGACACGAGAGGCAATCTCGTTCTGGGAGACGACCATTCCATACCGTGCACGGATCGGTATCGACGCCCCCTGCAGTTGAGATCCTGCCAGCGCGAGAAATATGAGCGTGAGTCCAGCTATGACTTTAGATCCGGGTCTCCTCGGCATTCACACCTCCCGTGAGAATCTTCATTACATTATAAGCGCAGGAAGTCTCAACCCTCGCCTAGCATTTTGCTATCATGGCCCGAAACAGAGGAGGGTGAAATGAAATGGCTGGTTTGTCCCAGGTGCTCGTCTCGTTTCTCGGGCCAGTCTCCCCGCTGGCGCTGTGATTGCGGACATTACCTGTTACTTGAGAGCGATTCTCTCTTTCGTCTCGAAGGCCTCGACATAAAAAAACTTGGCGTCTGGCGCTATCGGGAATCCCTGGGAGTGGATGAAGCCACTGTCCCGGTCACGCTGGGAGAAGGATCCACGCCATTGATCCCCGTGAACTGGGAAGGGAGGGAGGTTCTCGTCAAGCTGGATTACTTGTGTCCGACCGGGTCCTACAAAGATCGGGGCAGCACCGTCATGCTCTCGAAATTGAAAGCCTGGGGGCTCTCGCAGATCGTGGAAGACTCCTCCGGCAATGCCGGCGCCTCAGTGGCCGCTTACGCTGCAGTCGCAGGCATTCAGGCAGACATCTATATCCCCGAATCC
The DNA here is from genome assembly GCA_041484625.1 of Terriglobia bacterium. Taxonomy (GTDB): domain Bacteria; phylum Acidobacteriota; class Terriglobia; order Versatilivoradales; family Versatilivoraceae; genus JBGPHY01. Next base: position 804 of record JBGPHY010000354.1, read on the forward strand.
ACATCCAGCGGCAAGGCGCTCCAGATTACACTCTATGGAGCCCATCTGGTGCGAGTGCCGGGTAGCCGTGAGGATACTTCAAAAGCTGCTTGGGAAGCGGCGAAATTGACCTTTTATGCCAGCCACAACTGGAGTCCCTATTTCCTGGCGGGAATGAAAACCACCGCCTACGAAATTTGCGAGCAACTCGACTGGGAATCTCCGGACTGGGTAGTTGCTCCAGTGGGTGGAGGAAGTCTTCTCTTGGGGTTATTTCTTGGGTTCAAGGACTTGCATCAGGCCGGGATTATCTCGCGAATTCCGCAGCTAGCGGCTATCCAGTCGGACCGCTGTGCGCCAATCGTCGCGGCCTGGAAGGACGGATTGGACGAAGTCTCGCCGGCCATCCCCCGGGAGATGGTGGCGGAAGGGATTGCCGTTACCCGACCGGTTCGTGGCAGGGAAGTTCTTGAAGCGATCCGCGCTTCCGATGGCCGGGCTGCCGTGGTCAGCGACGAAGAGATATGGGCTGCGCTGGAAAAGCTGGGGCGGCTGGGCCTCTATGTGGAGCCCACCTCAGCGGTGGTGATGGCCGCGCTGTCCAATTTGGGAAGGCAGGAAGTGATCTGCCGGGACCAGCGCGTTGTACTCGTGCTGACAGGCAGCGGATTGAAGGCCACGGATCGGATCGAGGCGCAGTGGGCGCGCGGGCTCTCCAAAGGATGAGACCGCTGCCGGCCTTGCATGTGGCATGTACAAGGTCGAGAATGACGACGCGAACGATTCTCAAGTGAATGCTTGCCTTATCTTTGATCAGAGTGGAGCAAAAGCAATGAAATTACCCAACCTTCTGACGATTGGAGTTCTGGCAATAACGCTGAACCCTTTAACTCTGGGAGCTGAAGTCCTCGGTCCCATCAAGGTGAGCCCAAACGGTCGCCACTTCGTTGACCGCAACGGCCAACCCATCTTCTGGCTGGGGGATACTGCCTGGCCTCTTTTTGCCCAGTATTCGAGGAGCCAGGCGGAAGCTTACTTGAGGAATCGCAGTGGCAAAGGGTTCACCGTCTTCATCCATCTCGACAAGATCGCCGGCCGCACCGCCAAGGCTACCTGGATTAACCCCGCCACCGGAGAGCGCCAGGATGCGGGTACCTTCCTCACCGGGAATCTGAACGGCAAGTCGTTCCCGGAGAGACAGGTCCAGCACTTCAGTACTCCCGGGCACTGGGAAGATGCCGTGCTGCTGCTGGAGAGTCAATGATCGGGTTCAAGTCAAGCTATGATTTCGGGACTCCAGCGCCGGTGGACTCCAGGGCCTTGATGAACTCCCCGACATTGTTCCGATCCACTAGGGTGGCGCCCGTATCGACAATCGTAGGAAGCAGTGAAAATGGGTCCTGCCCCCAGTTCCTGGTCAGCGTGGGTAGTTTGTGATGGTAAAGATCGTCCAGCATCTTCAGCCCGTAGTAGGCCATGGTGAAGGGTTTCTGGGCAATCGTGGCGGCGATCATACCGTTCTGGACCCACTTGAGGGTGCCCTGGTCGGCATCCATAGCCACGACGGTCTTGCTCTTGATTCCCTTCCGGTTCAAAACCTCCGCCACGTCTTTGCCGGCGTTCGCCTCCAGGCACACAAAGGCGTCCACCGTGTCCAAATGATGTTCGACCACATCCATGGTCTTGTCGAAGGCGATGCCCGGGTCTCCCTTAATATCCACGATCTCGGCGATCTTAATCTGCGGATGTTCCGTTAGGACGGCCTGGTAGCCGTTCAAGCGTTCTTTGAGGTTGGCCTGTTCCGGCATGGTAAAGACCATCACAGTGCCTTTTGCCCCCAAACGCTCTACTAGCTTCTTTCCGCCCATGACCCCCGCCTGGTAATTGTTGGTTCCAATATAAAGAAGGCGCTGGCTGGCAGGGGAATCGGAATCCACGGTAATGACCGGGACTCCCTGGGCGACCGCGCTGTCGATGTCGGCCTTCATCAGTGCTGAATCGGCGGGCGAGACCAGAATGCCGGTTGGCTTGAGCCGCATGATTCTCTGGAATTCCTGCTGTTGGGCCTTGGGATCGTAAGTGTCCGGCCCGGCTATTTCGGCCCTTACTTTCAGTTCTGCTGCGGCCTTATTTAAGCCGGCAGCAGCCACTTGCCAATAAGGAATCTTGGCATTGGCGCAGACCAGGAAGTACCTCTCTTCCACGTCGTGTGCCGGCTTACTGCAGCTTGTCAGAGGCATAATCCAGACCACCAGACCAAGGCCCAAGGAAATTCTCTTGAGATCCATGACAACCTCCTTTCATCAAAGAACGGATAGTTCAACCGACTTTCATGGCGCGCAAACCTCACAAACCCAGGGTGCTGTCTTCAAGGAATGCCGATTTCCAATCAACCGTAGAGTTGCTGAAGAATCTGAATTGACTCTATCAAAGATCGAGCCCTCCTGGAAAGCCCCTTGTATGGACTAGGGTGCGGATAAAAATGGCAGACAAGATGACCATATGGGTCCGCCGCTCTTAATTGCTCCCGATGGACTGTCAGGCCCGTGACTCCTTCAAAGCCACGGCCACACCATCCCAATGGGAGTTCGGAATGGGACAGGCCTGGTCCACTTATGGGGTTTTGGCCGATCCCCGTCTGGGCGGGAGAATACGGACGGTCCCCAATCGGTACCGTTTTTGCTGGTCGACTCCCCCGATGGCCAAGTTAATCCGGCCTGTTTCTTTCCCTTCCACCATGGCAATTCGCAAGTCGTAGATACCCGCCTCAAGATCCCTCGGCAAGTGGAAGACGCTGGTCAGCGTCTGAGGCTCGTTCTGAAACCACTGAGTCAAATTGAAGGTGTCATCCCTCTCGGTGAACCTTTCCTTCCCGTCGTTGTCAATCAGGAAAACCTGAAGGGGAAAAGGTCTCAGGGAATGGCCCACGTTGCGGTTCACCCAGGTTTGCTTGAGGAGCAACAGGTCGCCGGCGGGGAGGTCTTCCCGCCAGCTGGCGCTCCTCAACACGAAACGGTACCCCAATCCGCCACTGCGAAGGCCGCGCTCCAGAAAAGCCCGATCTTCCCGAATCGCTCGTTTGTAGCTTTCGGCGTCGAAGTAAAAGTGGGCAAAATTAGAATGCCACTCCAGCATGATATCCAGGTTTTCGTCGGGGGTTCCATGAGTGCCATGGTCCTTCACATCACTGTAGGACCAATCTCCTTCAGCCAGGAAAGGCAACTGTTCCCTATACCTTTCCATCAAGGATTTGTCCCATTTTTGGAGTCCGTCGATGAACCCGTGTCGGGTCATGATGAATTTGCCGGCAACCGCTTGATCGAGAGCCTGTCGATATAGGAATTCCTCGAGGCTTTTCACTTCGGGGGTATCGTGATCAAAGCAATAGGCAATCGCCAGTGGCGTGGCACTGAAAACCTCGCGATAAACATTGATAATCCGACTGAGCACGCTGTGCTTGAGTTCCACGCTTGGCCAGGGATAGTGAGACCACAGGGTATGCCATTCCCCCCATTGCCCGTATCCCATCACCTGCACCATCAGGTCCGATCCCCCCGGTTTGATATAGCGCTGGGAGAAAGCTATAAGAAATCGTCGCAACTCCGGGAGGTACAATTTTTCATAGGAAGAAGAAGCATAATCCGGTTCACGCTTGAGGGATTTGCCTTCGCCTTTGTACTCACGATAGTGGACGCCACTTTGCCAGAGCCAGTCCGGGCAGGCTTCGTTCCCGGGAGCATTATTCCACCCTGGATCATCCGTCACCCAAAGGCGAACCAGGAATTGTTTTCCGCGGGCATTCCAGTACTTCAGCACGCCGTCCAGTTCGTTCCAATGAAATTGGCCCCTTTCAGGTTCCAGGTCCGACCACATCCAGTCCACCACTACCCAGCGGAAAAGGGGCGCATCATCCCCGAAGCCCGTCGTGTTGTAGTCGAGACTGAACTGCCGGCCGTCGAAATAACGCGGCCCTACCCATAACCCCCAGCCCATATCAGGATTGTCCAGCGAGTCGGAAATCTCCGCGGGCATAGTAACTTTCATTCCTCCGTCAGACGGAGATGCGCCTCGTGAATTCCGGCTCGAAAGCAGCAGGGTCACAAACGCACACAGAAGAATTCGCACGATGACCGCCACCATGCACGATAATGCATCATGTTTGGAGGTTGAGGTGTTCATTAGAGGCTAATCTTCCGACTCGAATTGGGTACGGCGTAGCTCCCTGAGAGGAACACTTCTGTTCCAATCGCAGAACGCATGTTGCGTAATCCTCATGGGACTGTCAAGGAAATCGCTGTCGTGTTCGAGGTAGGATCCGGAGACTATGAATTTGTGGCACAATGAGCAGAAAGGATCTGGAATTCAATGGGAATCGGGTCCCCTTGAGTCCAAACTGAGTTCGAGGTGACTGACCGATGTTCATCATGCGACCTGTCGGGATCATACGATGCCCCTACAAGGAAACCGCTCAGATTCCCAAGGGCCCTGACGCGAAACATGACGCCATAGGCGTTCTGGAGATCCTGCCGGAGTTTGAGGCTGGGCTTACCGACATTGAAGGTTTCTCACACCTGTTTGTGATCTGGGTCTTCGATCAAGTCGATGGCTACGATCTGCTGGTAACCCCCCCGACCGACAACCGTCCGCACGGCGTGTTCTCGACACGCATGCCAGGGAGGCCCAACCCGATCGGACTTACCGTGGTCAAACTGCTCAGCCGGGACGGAGCATGCCTGCACATTAGCGGCATCGATATGCTGGATGGCACGCCTGTTCTGGACATCAAACCTTATCTTTCCAGCGTGCCCACGGACAAACTGAAGCGGGGCTGGCTTGCGGAAGCGGAGGGGGGAGAAACCCGCTAGTTAGCGCTTGCGAGTGAGTTCCTTTGCATCATCGGAGACGGTGTCTGTTGACCACTTGGAGAACTGTCTAATGAATTCGCAAATGCCGCTCACTCAATTCGCGATGATCCAGCCGACGACTGGGAGGGGAAGTGCAACGCCTACATAACGAATGTCTCTCAGCGGCGAGTATCTGGACCAGCAGACCTTGGCACTAAATGGATGTCCTTTGGGGCTCATGAGTTTCAAGATTTGCCCTCGCTCCAGATCCTTGTCCAGACAGAGGCAGCAGCCCTTTCCACTCACGTTGATCGTTTGCGCCTCAGTCTTGAAGTGAAACCCGTGTTCGTCCTTGCCGGACACGCTGAACCCGATCTTGAGTCGGATCCTTTTGTTGCCACGCTTGTAAGGGGGTTTGCCGTTTTTTCGGAAAAACACAATTCTCGCTTTCAGGGTTAGAAAACGGCTAACCACCGGAGAGAAACCACCTCTCTCAAGGGAACCTCACTGAGATGGCTCCTCTTTCAGTTCCATTTCCGGTGAGATCCAAACCGGAAGAGTCAACTCATCTCATAAGGCACGGTACGCCAACCGCACACGTTGAAATTTCCGTGGGCGAGACGACTCTTTTTTGTGGGAACAATCCAAACCCAAAAATATACCCATTCGCACACAGGATGTCAAGCCAAAGGGCAGTTTCGCGTGCAAGCATTTGTGATGGATGCTCTCCTTGTGGA
>JBGPHY010000355.1:0-6337 GCA_041484625.1 Terriglobia bacterium
ATGGTTCGCGTCGTTTCCAGAGTCGTTTGGGTCAGGATAGAAATAACCAGATCGGTGGAGACTCTCTTCATTGTTCGATTTTGCCTCCGGAGCTCTATGAGTTTCTCAGCTATCCCAAATAGGATGAATTCGCCAAGATTGACCAGTTCATCGGCAAACCGCTGGCAGTCTGCCGCCACTTCCGTCATCTCGCCCGTTGCTTTCCTCAAGCTTTTTTCGACTTCCTTCAAGTCTGCTCCGCCTTCAAGAGGCCGTCGCTCGGTGCTCTCCAACTTTAGTCGCAGCACGGCCTCCACGGCTTCAGATAGCGAGCCGATCTTGCGGCGCAGCGACTGCCTGACCAGTTCCTGGTGGCGGTCATACAATGGCAGGATCTCCTTTTCAAACCACTGCTCCAGAGTCCTGGCATGGTCTTTGATCACGCTAACAGGACTGGCTGAGAGATTCAGACTCAGTTCGCTTTGGATATGGTCAGATATATACTTGAGAGATTGCACCTGTTCTCCCGGAGCCAAAAGGTCAGCCTTGCTGAGCAGAATCATCGCGGGGATTGCTGCCTGGTAAAGAGTTCCAATCGTAGAGAGGTCTTCCTGAGTGAGAGTTGAGGCTGCATCAATCAGAACTACTCCGAGATCACAGCGCGGCAGGTAGGCCAGAGTTTCAGCCGCTCCACTGGTGGCCAGAGACCCCAGTCCCGGGGTGTCGACAAAGATGACCCCGCTACTTAAGCGGAGCCATGGGTATTCCAGTACAATGCGCGTCACATGCTTGGTGTTACCCGGATTTTCCAGCTCAGACACATACTCCGGCAGCCGTTCAATGTTGTGTTGTTCTGCCTCTTTGTTGGCAAACCAGACCGTCAATCGCGGCTTTGTCCCATACTTGATCCGCGTCGGCACTGCAGTGATGGGAGTCACGCCCACCGGGAGAACATCGGATTGAAGGATATAGTTCAAGAGAGAGGACTTTCCAGAGCTGACTCGCCCGAACAGAGCGATCTCAAAGTCGTTCCTCTCCAAGTGATCCACCACCACGGAAAGCCCGGGACGGAACTCGACCAACCCATGATCCGTAATGATACGCTCAAGTAGCTTGAGCAAATCAATCCCATCACTGGTTTGTTCAAGCCGAGCCAGACGGCCCTGGAGATCCTGGCCAAGACCCTGGGATAGGTATTTGCTGAGTTTCAGTGCCAGGCCCTGCAATTCGTTCACGATCCCGTTCAGCTCCTGGATGACACCCTCAGGAACCTGCCCATAACCTCGCATGGTCTTCGGCGCCAGTTCCTCCAGGGCCACCTGGGCAGCGATTAGCGTGACTCGCAAGGCATGGGCAGCGCCAATTCGATTGACATCCGGAACCAGGTCCTGGCTCTCCAGTACACGAATCATCTGGGCACGGATGCGAGAAAGGTAATCCACCACTACCTTCCCTTGCGCCGGCGAAACGTCGTTCTTGTACTTCTGGAACGGGGACTGGCTCGCCGCAGCCGCAAGGATAGACTCCATGTCTGTCAAAAGCCCATCCACATGCTCACAAATCGATTGAAGATGGCGCTTCTGAAACGAGTTGAGGGAATTGGAAGTCTCCTCAATCTTCATGTCCATTACTTTCAAAAGGCAGGATCATACTCATACTCCTCTCCTAAAGGATCTTGCCGCAGATCGTCTGAACTGCCAGGTCTGGGACATCGAGCCAATTGGCACTCTCCCGCCCTGACACTTTTAAAACTTCATTTTGATACTGCTCCAGTCGTTCCAATAGATTCCCCAGGCGAGCCAGTTCGATCTTGAAGACCAGGTTCAGATGAGCAGGAGGAAGAGGTTGTTCGATCACTTGCAGGAAATGGGGAATGCAAAGCCATGAAGAATTCCTGTAGGCCTCGACGTATTCCGGGGAATCGAGATAGCGTAAAAACTCGCCCACAAGGAAAGCCTCGTGAGTCTTTCTGGCTTCACAAATTCGACAGCCGCCGGAAAACTCGCCGGGCGAGAAATGTCGGAAGTATTTCCTCAGGTTTGACCGCAGGGTTTTGCCATGAATCTTTGGCCTTTGGCCATCTTTGTCTGCTGTCATGTTCAGGAGGTCCAAGAGGTCAGCGAGAACATCAGCAAAATAATGGGCAGTCAGATAGTTGTCATGGAACTCATTCAACTCGAACTCCAACAACCTGGCGGCATGAAGGCGGCAAAAGCCTGACGAAGACTGGATGTTGTGGCGGCTTTCAGGGTTGCGGATCTCTTCCCCGAACAATCGTAGGTAAGTGAGATTCATTTTTTTCTCAAGCGCATGGCAGATTATACAACCCCTTTGCGACGCAGCTTCCAGAAGCTCTGTCCAACTGAAGATGTACTTGTCGACTCGTTTCACCATAGGACCCACCAATTCAATTCCCTCAAGCATTCTTCTGTTGTGAAAGTCGGTTCACCACTTCCGCCGCCCCAAAATCCCTTTGAAAGCCCAATCCAGGTATTCCAGATCATCCGCCATTCCGAGTTCCAAAAGTGAGAGCTTCTCTCTGGCCAGATCCTCCCAAAGTTGGTCCTGCTTGAGGTCTAGGACCTTCTGATAGAAATCACGGGCCTTGTCGAACTTTCGCTGCTTGGCATAGGCCAAACCAACGTAGTAATGAGTCTTCGCTGATCCTGGATTAAGTTCCAACGCTTTGTTTAAATGCTGTAACGCACGCTTGTAATCTCCCGTCTCCAGCAGTGCCACTCCCAGGTTTCTCTGATAGATCTCATTTTCCGGGCGGGATCGCACTGCCGTCGAAAAAGCTCCCACTGCCAGCCCGAAGACGCGATTCTGGAAAAAGTATCTTCCCAGGGCGTTCCACTCACCCGGCGTGGCTGGGGTTTTCTTGGGCCTTTGAGACATATGGTTTCAAGGCTCCACTGCCTCGAAATCATTGGTAGCGAGTTGATTTGTGGTAGGGTCTTGAGGAATGGGAAGACTCCTACCATAAATCATACTCATCTACGGTAGGAGTCATCATCCGGTGAAAGCCACAGGCGGTTCGGGGTGAACTCCATCACCCAAACTGTTAAGGAGCAGACTCTTGTTGGCCGTTTTGTCTCTAGCTCATCCTTTGAGGGGACTCTCAAAGACAGCCTGCTTGCCCAGCTCGGCTTCGATTTCCAGAATCCGGTTATACTTGGCAATGCGCTCGCTCCGGCAAGCCGACCCTGTGTTGATCTGACTCCCTCCCATGGCCACTGCAAAATCCGCCATGAAGGCGTCTTCAGTCTCTCCGGAACGATGAGAGATCACATACCCCCAGCCGGCTTTGTGGCACTTCTGGATTGCTTCGACCGTTTCAGTCACGGTGCCAATCTGGTTGAGCTTGATGAGCACGGCATTGGTGGACTTCTCGCCAATCCCGCGGGCAATGAACTGGGTGTTGGTGACATAAATGTCATCCCCCACAATTTGAATCTTGTCCCCCAGCAAGGCGGTGTGCTCGCGGAATCCTTCCCAGTCGTTTTCGGCCAGGCCATCTTCAATGGAAACGATGGGATACTTCCTAATCCAGCCTTCATAAAGGCTAGTCATTTCGGCACTGCTCTTTTTCCCCTGGGCGGACTTGGCCAGATTGTATTCTCCATTTTCACAGAATGAACTGGCTGCTGGATCCAGGGCGATTGCCACATCCTTTCCCGGTTTATAGCCAGCGGCTTCGATGGCGGCCACTATCACCTCACAGGCTTCCTCGTTGCTGTTGAGATTGGGGGCGAAACCGCCTTCGTCACCAACGCTGGTAGCATACCCCTTCTTCTTCAAGATACCCTTCAGTGCATGGAAGGTCTCAGCGCCGTATCGCAGAGCCTCCGCAAATGACGGAGCGCCAACGGGCATCACCATGAACTCTTGAAAATCGACGCTGTTGTCGGCATGCTTGCCGCCATTGAGGATGTTCATCATGGGAACAGGAAGCCGGACGGCATTGGTTCCCCCAATATATGCATATAGGGGAAGATCCGCCGCTATGGCAGCAGCTCGCGCAACAGCCATTGAGACCCCAAGCATGGCATTGGCGCCTAGTTTGGCCTTATTGGGAGTGCCATCCAATTTAATCAGCCGGTCATCGATCTGCGCCTGGCGTGAAGGGTCCCATCCGATGAGTTGAGGCGCAATCACTTCGTTGACGTTGGAAACGGCTTTCAAAACCCCCTTGCCGCCATATCGCTTCTTGTCGCCGTCCCGCAATTCAACGGCTTCATTTTCACCCGTTGAAGCTCCTGAAGGGACTGAAGCCGAAACGCAAATCCCATTGTCCAAGCTTACAAAGACCCTCAGAGTGGGATTGCCCCGTGAGTCCAGGATTTCCAGCCCTCGGATGTTCTTAATAGTGCGGTTCATCAGTTTCTCCTTGTCATGTGAGTTTGCCTTGAGTCAGAAAATATGCGGCTCTGTGGTGGTTCCCGTTCTTCATCGCTTCCACTTGAATCATTCGCACCGGGTGATTTCTCAGGCTGTCCACGAACTGCTGGGCTTCTTCCGTCGCGAACTGCTTGAGCGCCCTGACTGCCTCTCTAGCAAGATAGAAATCCCTGGTTTTCTGAATGACCTCGATCAAAGGCTCAACGGCACGCGGGTCCTTGATCCAACCCAACAGCCAGACTGCCCGAACGGGAGTACTAAACTCGGGATGCTGGAGGGAATGGATCAACTTCTCCACTAGGTCTTTCTGGTCCCAGAAACCGGGAACGATTATTCCACAATTAGGGCATACTCTGATCGCCACTGCAAAATCCTTCCAGCATCCAGGGCAATAGAACCGCATTATCGCCTCTCTTCTACCGCAAATTGGCACAGGATTTCTTCGAGTCTTGCCACTTCCCCCTCCAACTTGAAGATTTCAGCCTCAAGGGAGTCTGCCTGTTCTTCCCGTTTACTGCGTGCCCTCTGGATCGTTTTCCGGATTGAGGCGACCGTTTCTTGCAGGCGATCTTCCAGATCGGCTGAGAAGCGGCGAAAAGAACGGTCCAGATTTTGGAGAGTTGCCCATCGCAAATTCTCCACATTGTGCCGAACCAGAGACTCGATTTGCTGGAGCAGGCGCTTGTGCAGCCGGCGCCGTTGCAGCCGGGACGGCAGCAGTCCGTCCAAGGCGCCTGGCGGGATGGGGGCGGCTGTCGAGTCCCATTGGCGCTGGACCCAATAGGGCTTCCAGGTTGTCTCCAAAGCTAGAGCATGATCCTGCGAATGATAAGGCACCTCGAAGAGTTCTGAAGCTGTTTTCCTCATGGTCTCGATCAATTCGCCAGCCCTTTGCTGATGAGATTTGAAGACTCCGGAAACCCGCAGACTGAAGTTTTGAGACACTTCTCCCAGTTCATGTTCAAAGAAGGCGGGGATGGCATTAGCCATTTCCTCTTGCACTTCCAGCTCGAGAGAATCGAGATCCCTGGATTGAGCGAGCTGTCGTTGAACGATCACTTCTAAAAAAGCCCGGGACTTCTTCCGCAGGGCTTCCGCTTGCTCTTCAAGCAGGCTTTCCAACCGCTTCTTGTCTCCCTCCAGTAAATCGCCTGCCACAGTCTGTTGCTGCTCGGCTTCCTGAAGCTTTTGATCAAAGATCTTCAATCGTTCCTGAAGCTGTGCCACCGGCATTCGGAGCGACTGAACCATCATTTGAATGCGCATTTGAACGTCAATGATAATGTCGCTTGCCTTGAGTGAGATGGCTTGCTGAAGTGCAGCGGCTTTCTCTTTAGCCAGGAAGTGGACCGGACGGGTTTCAAGTTCTTCCATTCCGCTCTGGGTCCAAAGTGCGGGATCTCCCGTTCTGCGGGCCTCCAATCCCTGGCGAGCAGAGACGGGGAAGAAGGAACCGTCGACTTCGATCTCGGCTTGTTCTTTCAACACTTCTTTTAGGAACCCCAAAACCTTCTCGGCGTCCTCCGCAGTCAGGTAATCCACCTTGTTGAGGGCAAACAATAAGCTTGGGACACGCACACGGACTTCCTTCAAAAAATCAACTTCGGCTTCGGTAATGGGCGGGTCTGCCGAGAGAAGGAATAAGGCTGCATCACATTGAGGAAGAAAGTTCAGGGTGGTTTCTGTATTGTGCCGGAGGGTGGAACCAATCCCCGGAGTGTCAATCACCACCACTTCGTGGAGCGGAGGGGATGGGTGAGTGACTTCAACGAAAGAGACTCCCAGGCGGTTCCCGGGGTTGGCTTCTTCGCTGACAAAGCCGGCCAGGAAAGCATTGATTTCCTCCGCCTGCTGGCTGGCGAACTCCCTGGGTGGACGTTCGTCGAGGTAATGAACACGCGCCCGCAACTCGGAACCTGGAAGCAGGAACGTAGGGATGGCAGTGACCGGAACTACG
>JBGPHY010000356.1:0-6306 GCA_041484625.1 Terriglobia bacterium
CGCCACTCGAATAAGGTCCTCCGGTCCCTCATTCTTCCTCTTGCGGCGTCTGAGCAGTAATGAGAAACCCGGTCCCACGACAGCCCCTATCAGAGTTCCCAGGAGATTCAACACGGTTCGATTCGGTTTCGAAGGACGCTCAGGACGGCTGGGGGGCACAACCACTCGCAGGGTTGTGCCTTTTAAGTCCCCCTGGGCCTCAGGGCTTTCCAGTTGGGTCCTAGTCGCAAGCAGTTGCTGGTACTGCTGACGCACGACCTCGTACTCATCCAGGAGTTGCTGGTGTTTTTTTTCATAATGGGACAGGAGATCGATCTTATTCTGGTAGTGGGCAAGCTGGCTGCGAAGTCCGTCCCGCTCCTGCCTGGCTTCTTCCAATTGCCGGTTCAAGCCTGCAATCTGCTTCGGCGGTTCGCTGGAAGTTGCATCCTGAGGAGTGCCCGCCACCTTTTCTTCCTTCTGTCTCTCGGCCAACGTGCGTTCCTTGTTGGCCTTCTCCACCTCGAGTCGGCCAATATGGTCCAGGTTGGTCTGCAACTTCTGGATGACTTGCCTTATGTTTGAGAAATAGGTTCCTTTCTGCTCTCCGGGAATTCCCCCGACCTGATGATTGAGATCCGAGATCTGCTTGTCTAACGTCTGGAGTTTCGATTCAGTTTCCTTGATCTGAGATTCGAGAATCCGGCCTTTGTCACCATTTTGCCCGTTGACCAAGGCTGAGGCAACCAGTTCACCGAAACTCACCGCCAGGTTAGGATCTGGAGACTGGCAGGAAACTCGAACCATCCTGTTCCCCAGCGATTCGACGACGATGTCTTTTTTCATCTGCTGGACTAGATCCCGGGAGGCTGCCGCCGATTTCATCCCTGGATAGAGATTCTTTTTGGTTCCCAAATCCCGCAATCGGTCGTCAGTCAGGAAATCTCTCCGAATCAGAGCAGGGATCTGACGGGCCAGTTCAATGTCCGAGGAGGAGGACTGGCCCGCCGCTGGAGTCTGAAAACTGACACGCAGAATTGCCTCTGAGCAGTAAATGTCGGGGAGTGATCTCGTGTAGAGATAACTCAAGAACCCGAACAGCAGAGCACCGCCGAGGGCCCAGCCCACCCCAACCTTTCTCGAGCCCTGTTTCTTCCCAGTTCGCTTGTTTTCCGTCACGGCCGAAGAGCCTCTCTGTGCGCCAACTGAACCCGGCTGGTCCCGAACCCCTTAGCTTTCTCCAACATGGAATGAGCATGCTGGCAAAGTGAACCAAGATCAGTCGCATCGGAGGGGAAACATGCTCCGCCAATGCTGAGGCAAAAGGCGGGTTGTTCCTCCTGCCGAGTCAGATAATTCGAAATCCAGGACAACAAGCGATTGCCGACCTTCTCGGCAATTGACTTTTCGGAATTAAGCAAAAGGATGGAGACTACCTCCCCTCCGAAATTCCCGACGATGTCAGAGTCCCGCAGTTCTTTCCGGATCAGGGCACAAAGCTTGTCTACCGGCTTTGCGTTGTTCTCGTAAAAGACGCGGGGACTCTTGCAGATCATTTCCGCCAGCAAGAGCGCAGTATAGTTCTGGTAACGAACGCACCTTCTCAACTCCATCTCGAGATAGTCATCGAACAATTCCCTGACCGAAAACAGCATCCTCTTTGCCATGCTTTCACTCGTCGCTGGGGACTGTGATGACTAAGTCAGAGGAACAAACCGCTTTATATTTAAACCCGCTTGTTTCATCTTGTAGAGCAATGCCTTATAACTAATGTCAAGCAGTCCCGCAGCTTTCTTCCGATTCCATCGAGTCTCCATGAGAGTCCCGAGAATCAGCTCTTTCTCGGCCTCCTGGGCTGCCATCTTCCCTGCTTTCTTTAGCGAGAGCCTTCCAGTCGATGGCGGTGAAGTGCTGACAGATTGAGGGACAACTCCGAGCCTTGAACCGAGACCCAGATCTTTTAAGGCAAACTCTTCGTTCTCGAGGACAACGATCTTCTTGATGATGTTTTCCAATTCCCGCACGTTTCCGGGCCAGTCGTAAGAAAGAAAAGCGTTCATGGCTGTCTTGCTCAGCAAAGGCTTGGGCTTCTCAAAAACCAGCGCGAACTTGTTGACAAAGTACTCTGTCAGTTCCGGGATATCTTCCCTCCGTTCCCGAAGAGGGGGGAGGTGAATGCTGACTACGTTAATGCGATAGTAGAGATCCTGGCGGAAGTTCCCGCTCTGAAGTTCGCGTTCGATCTGACGGTTGGTAGCCGTAAGGACACGAACATCTACGGCCACATCCTCATCTCCGCCCAGACGACTGAATTCCTGGTCCTGTAGAACATGCAGGAGCTTGGCTTGAAGCGAAGGATGGAGTTCACTAATCTCGTCCAGGAAAATTGTCCCGTGGTTGGCAAACTCGAACTTCCCCGGTTTCCTGGCAATGGCCCCTGTAAATGATCCCTTCTCGAATCCAAACAACTCGCTCTCCAGCAGTTCCGAGGGAATAGCCGCGCAATTTACTTTTACAAAAGGCTTGTCTCTTCTGGAGGAGCGGGTACAGATCTCCCGGGCCACCAGTTCTTTTCCTGTTCCACTCTCGCCTTGTATCAGAACCGAAATATCGGTGTCGGCTACCTGTCTGATGATCTTCTCAATTTCCTTCATTTTCTCGCTGTTACCGAATAGCAGCGGACTCCGGTTAGGTTCGAATGAAGCCTCTTGGCCTCTTGTGTGTGAAACTGTCATCGTGTCTGAATGCCCTAATTCCATGTAACACCCCTGCCATCAAAAAAGATGAAATAAACTGCTCTGCTGGCTTTTCAAAACGAGGTCACTTGGACACGTATGCAATACGGTCTCCACTTTCTCCTCTTAGCTTAATTTCACAAGAATGTGTACAAGGCCAATGAATCAAAGTGGATAGAGATGAGATTCAATTTCAAAACTAAACTTGACGAGGCACCAGCCTAGTGTAAACCTGGGCCCATAGCGGAACTAATTTCCCCTTTTTGGGAAGAAGTATTCTCCTATAGATGATTTTGTTTTATGATTCAGTGCCCGTTGTACTCTGGGAGGAAAAACTCCCGGAAAGATATTGATCGCAGGGATTACTGGGGCGTACCCACTTCTTATACTCTTGGGGTGACACAGCAGCGGGGATCAGTAGTCCTGCAGCATTGCCTTAAGGGCGGGCTAATCAGTATGTAGGAGCTTGGCAAAGCGAACGGCCACTCGTCTCTTTGACATTATAGGTCCGTTCTCTATCCTTATAACCTTCGCTGGAAACTTGAACTCATAGTCTTCTCTGGCGGTCTCGCTCGTGTCAACCGGGGCTGGAATGGAGATCAGCAGGCCAGTGGAAGCCTGGAGCTCCCGCTGACTGAAGAAGCAGGCCCCACCGGCACTGATGTTGAGGGTGTAAGTCAACTCAAGGAACTCTTCCCCCCCGATGTCCTTTCCCTTGATGAAAACAGGGACCCTGATAGGAAGGCGAGGGAAGCCGCGCCGATCATCCTGCATCATTCCACAAATCCTTGCTCTTGCCAATCAGTTTGAATAAGATTAGCCCCGCAAACTGGCGGGCAGGGTGAGGATTTTAAATGTTGCACTTCTGGTTCCAGTAATTCGGGTTGTCCCTTCCGATTTACTAAGTATCTTTCTTTGTTCTCAGTACGCAGACAGGCAACTCGATAAGCATCACTATGGAATGGGGCGAAGGCACCTCGACTGTGAAAAGAGTTTCCCTTCGTTTCCTTGTAAAATGGAAGCAATATTCTCATTTTCGGTAATAAGGGGCGTGATGCCATCATGAAGCCTTATCTGTACATCCTTGCTGTTCTGCTAATTGGAGGCGGGATCGGATACTACATTGGTCAAAAGTCTGTGGAGTGGGAGAAGGTTTCTTCGGTGGGGGGACCTTCCGGTGGGGACGATCTCAAGATCATAAGAAGCGTCCTCGAGCGGCAGACTGAGGCTTACAATCTCCATGATTCCTCGTTACTGCTGCGAGACTGTGCCTCTTCGTATATTGAGGTCAACGGCGACACCGGTGAGGCATTTTCTCTCGAGAGGGCCCAGCTTTTCTACTACGACGTGTTCCGCCCCGGAAAGAGCGTGACTTTTACTGTGAAGAACCCTGATATCAGGATTTCCCGGAACCTGGCCACTGTGCGCGCAGGATATTCGAAGACTTCCGAAGCTTACGAGAGAGAAGGGATCAAAGGCAGAACCGGCGAAGGACTTTGGCTGCTCTCAAGAAATAACGGCCATTGGCAGATTGTCTCCTTTGCCTGGAATGAAGAAGCGAAAGAGTAACTGTTAGGGGGGATTGTCGATGCTCAATTTGGATTTCAGCAGTCTGATGGTCATTTCGGTTCCTGGTTTTATTCTCGGACTCGTGACGGGCCGGTTTCTTGCCAGTGCGGGCTGGCAAGCCATCAAGAGCAAGCTCGGGAGATTAGGGAAATTGCTCAGCGGCTTGGCTCTATTGGCCCTCTTCGGCGCCACGCTCATCGTTCTCGGGGTCATGGTGATTTATCTCTGGAATTTCCCTGAAACCTCCAAGCCCGCTTACTTCTGGTACACCATCCTGTTTGGGGTGTGGATGGTAATCAGTGTGATTTTTGAGCTGATCGACCTCTCCCGGAAGAGAGCCTAAGATGGAAAATGAGTTTAGAAGCAAGTTGACGATCTATGCCAATCACACCAATGCGAGATACGTGAGCTTGCTGGACAGCCTGGGTCTGTCGGATGAGTTTGTACGTGCAGAAGGGGCCACTGTATATACTAGGAATGGACGTGGCTTCATCGATTGCATCGCGGGATACGGGAATCTCAATGTGGGCCACAATCATCCCAGGATCGTTGCTTCCGTGGTGAATGAACTGAATTCCCCGCGCCCCTTTAACTGGCCCTTCATCTCAGAGAGTCAGATTCAGCTAGTTGAGAAACTCGCCAAGATCGTCCCGTCCGAACTGAGTTGCAGTTTTATTGTCAATAGCGGCAGCGAGGCTGTTGATAGCGCCTTGAAGCTTGTTCGTTTGGCAACCGGCAAATCCAAGGTCGTCAGTTTTCACGGTGCATGGCATGGTTTCACTATGGGGGCTTTGAGCGTGTCAGATCCTGGCATGTGCCGCACGTTCGGGCCGCTATCAGGCGAAGTTGTTCATGTCCCTTTCGGTGATGTTTCCTCTGCTGACGCCGCCACCGACAGTGAAACGGGCGCGTTAATTGTGGAACCGATTCAGGGTGAGAGCGGAGTCATTGTTCCCTCGATGGGTTATTTGCGGGAGTTGGAAAGGATCTGCAGGAGCAAAGACATTGTATTCATTGTGGATGAAATCAAGACCGGAGTGGGAAAAACGGGTCGAATGTTCGCATTTGAATATGACGAAGTCGTGCCGGACATTATAGTGGCTGGAAAATCGCTAGGGGGAGGTGTTATGCCCATCGGGGCATTAATTGCCAAGCGAAGGCTTTGGGGGAGATTTGGGCTTTCATTTCCAATGTCATCATCCTCGGCGGCGGGAAATGCCCCGGCATGTGCTGCTGCACTGGCAACCCTTGAAGTTGTCGAGACAGAACAACTGTGCCGGAATGCGTCTCAGTTAGGCGATGACCTGATGGCCGGGTTGAGGAAGCTTGTCGAGGAGTATCCAGCCCTCTTCCGGAGAGTGTCTGGACGTGGTCTTCTAGTGGGTCTCCAGGCCTTGAATGCGAACCTTGCCTTTAAGATGGTTCAGGGCTGTATTCAGCGGGGAGTTTTGTTTATGACCTCTTTTCTTGACAGGTCACGGATTATTATTGAGCCGCCGCTCTGCATAGCAAAACGCCAAATTGACAAGGTCATCGAAGCCCTTCGAAGTACTGCAGAGGATGCAATGCATCAAGGACAGGTCTAATCCTTATCGCCCGACCCGGCCTTTATCTCTTTTTCAAACTCAGCATTGACGCAGGCCGCCTTCAATCCCAGCGAAGATAATCCGATCGACCAGGAGTCCGATCCCAATAATGACAATCATCACCGCCTTGACTTGGCTCATGTCATTGAGTTTGCGTCCCGGGGTCAGGAGATGACCCAGGCCTACATTGACATACAGGAGTTCCCCGGCCATTAGTGTACGCCAGGCAAAAGACCACCCCTGCTTCATCCCTGTAACCATAGAAGGCAGGGCAGCCGGAATGACTACTTCGACCAACATGCGGAAGACACGGGCCCCCATGTTGCGCCCTGCCGAAACCAGCAGGGGCGGCACATTGCGTACACCGGACTCGGTGGCAATGGTGATGGAGAGCAGAGCTGCTATCACCACGACGAAGATGAAGGCGGCCTCGTTCA
>JBGPHY010000357.1:0-6300 GCA_041484625.1 Terriglobia bacterium
GGTTGCTAATGACACCACAGCCCTATTTCAGGCACCGGGGTGTCCGGTCATCGGCCAGTCGCGTGCCGTCGTTTCGAAGACTCGAATCCAAGGGTTTAATTCAATCCTCGATCTTTCCTCGGGCCGGATTCAATCGCTGACTCTCAAACAGGCCTCCCTTGATGGAAGGTTCGAGACTCCTCTTCCTTCGCACCTGCTTGAGGAAATCTCCTACATCCCTTCCTCATGGAAACAGGCTCGAGCTATCACGTTTCATGCAGGGGCCAAGGTAACGAATACTCCCCCTCCGGCCTTGATCCCGGACGAAGACGCCGTTTCCGACCTGTCAGGAAAGGACCTGGCTGTCCAGGCTACACTCTATTTCAGTCCCCACCTGGCAGATAGCCGGTTTTCGTCCTCTGTGCTGGTCAATAATCCCGTTTTGAAACTCCAGTTCTTCGCTGCAGGGGATGCAAATGGGGTCCAAATAAAAGATATCAAGACACTCACTCCTTCCACCATCCGGGTTAAGGAAGGTCGCGGCACCGTGAACCTCATTCCTCGGCCGGAAGCCAGGTTTCGGCTGCTTGGACTTCACCTTGGCGGAACTCGGGGATCATCAGAGAGACTCAATCTCACGGCCTCCTTTCCCCCGCTTTGTGCTCCCGGTAAACTCGGCTTAGCTTGTACATTTGATGCCCTCAAACTTGCCACAAGTCCAAGACTGTCCGTTTCTGCCGGGACAACGCATTTCCGGTTTTCCCATTACAACGGAAACCGGACGGATAAGACGTCATTGTCAGTAGAGATCGAGAATCTGAAAATCCAGGGACGGCGGATCGACCAAACGGCTCCCTGGTTTAATTCCGACTTCCCGTTGATGCGAGCGGGATTTGAAGGACGCGCAAGTGCCAGCCACATGCCTGGGCAGTTGGAGGGAAGAATTGATTTCAGTATCGGCCCGAAAGGAGGCGCTTTGTTGGGACTGCAGAATCCACTGAATGTTCGTGGAGACTTACGGCACGGAGCTTTTGAGATACTCCGCCAGCCTGTGGTTCTTCAGCAAGCTCTGCTTCCCCGCATGGGCACCCTCATCCCTTTTCAGATTTCAGCCCAAGCCCGATTGCATGCTGTCGGCCCTGGGTTAAGCGGGCACGCCAGTTCGCAAGTTCTCATCCCACAGCTGGAACCACAAATCCATCCCATCCATGTACAACTAGGTAACCTGCAGATTGCAACCGACCTCGAGTTTTCGCCGGGAAATGACAGTTTCCAGACTAAACTCTGCAGCGGATGGAATCGTATTGTCTTTCCTTCTCTTCCCCAGCATTTAATCCTCGACCGAGTCTCAAAGCTGCAGTTTGACACGCAAGGATCAATTCCAGAAATCCAACTCGATAGCGATGCGTTGGTGGATATCGCCCGTCTCTTCCGTTGGGGAGCAAGGCAGACCAGCGCTGTCCCATCGGAGATTCAGTTTCGTCTTGAAGGGAAATGGGCCGTTCCTGGAAGCTCCACGATGCTGCAAATCCAGGTCCCAGCGGCACGCGGATTGCGGCTTAGCGGAATTTCCGGAACTCTTAGGAACCTCACTATTGAAGAGGGGGAACTCAAATCGCTTCAGTTGGAGTCTACCTTATCCAAGGTGGAGA
The DNA here is from genome assembly GCA_041484625.1 of Terriglobia bacterium. Classification (GTDB taxonomy): domain Bacteria; phylum Acidobacteriota; class Terriglobia; order Versatilivoradales; family Versatilivoraceae; genus JBGPHY01. The sequence goes on from JBGPHY010000357.1 coordinate 1,632, forward strand.
CCCTCGGGGGGGATGGAGCGCTCGGGATTAATTCCTTGATCTCCGTCTCTGCCAACGAGACCTCGCTCTCATCCTCCTTAATCTTGCCAGAACCCGTCGCCCCCATTCACAGCCAATTAACCTGGAACCCATCACGGATCGCCTTCCAGTTGACAAGCCCCTTTTCTCTGCAGGGAGTCGTGCCTGCCCTTCACCCTTTTCTGAAGGATTTGGGACTCCAAGCGAACAGCCTTGAGTTGTCCGGCATCGTGAAGGATTTTCGATCCTCAGCAGGTTTTGCTGACTCCAAGGTGACTGCTCTCGAGGCCCGTCTTGACCTGGCTCCGGGACTCTCGGCATCCGTCGATCTACCTGCATTCCTGCCCTCCCTCTCGTTTCAGAGGCTGAAGAGGATTACTGTGGCCTTTGACGCCCAGCAGACCGATTCCCGGGGGAATTTGGGCTTCCACTTTTCCAACGACCCCCAACGCAGGGAATTCTTCGACCTGGCAATCGACAGCACCATGAAAGGAGTTCGGCTGAATGCCCTGTCCAACCAGAGCCAGACTCAACAGGCCTATTTCAATGGTTTGGCTTCAGCACAGGTTCGGTTTCGGAACATCGATTCTCCTCCCTCGATCCCCTTTGTAGATAATCTTCGCACCGTTGCCCAGAGTCTCGCGCAGCACGGCCGAAGGGCCTACGAGCTTTTGCCTCCGGATCGCCTATGGAAGCCCCGCTTAAAGAATTTGAGATGGAGTTTCCGCGGTGGGAACCTGCTCCCCGACCGCTCTTTAATCGAACTTGGAGAGGACTCTGCCAAAGTCAGACTCCAGGTAGATCAATTCGACATTGAATGGGGAGGACCGAAGGGAGATCAGAGCCGGAAGCTGTCATTGCCGCTCAAATTGAGCCTGGTTCTCCAGCCTTTTCAGGAGTACCTAATCAGCGATGTGTATTTGGAAAGCTCGGTGAATTATACCGGACTGGGAATGCCTCCGCGACGCTGGCAAATACAACTCCCGGTAAAGATCGCATTTAAAGAGGCACTGCGGCCCGCGCCAGTTGGGTCCGATCAAATTTGGGATTCGGCGTACTACCAGACGCTATGGGAGAAGTACCCGCCCGCCCAGTCTGACTTGCGGTCTTCCCGGCTGCTAAATCTGAAGGATTATCATTGGGGACCACTTTCTCTGCGCCAAATCCAGTGGCCTGTTCGGCCGCTTGCATTGGCGGTAGGTTACAAAGACAAACTCCAGCTCCATTTCCCGCTTTCCGCCAGGATCCTATTCGGAGAAGCCGCGGGAACGGGACAGCTCAATCTTCAATGGCAGGAACCGGCAATCTTGCTCGATTCCGCTTTCTTCCTGGATCTGAAGAACCTCCAAGCAGACGCGGCAGCATTGTCCATTGGCGGCGAATCAGTTCCTATCCTCGAAGATCAATTGGATGGCAGGCTGAGTTTTCGGACCGGCCGATTGCGACTCGATTCGGAATTCTTTGGCAAGTTGAACCGCGATCCGATGTCTATAGACCCGCTCAGCAACTTTGACTTTGGTCTTAAGTTTTGGCGTTCTGCCCAGGAGACAGCCCAACCAGGGGTGATCCGGCTCCAGACCGATCCCCAACTAAGACAACTGAACTCCGTGTTGAGCCGGATTGTGCCGGGATGGAGAATTTCGCATGCTCCCCAGCCGCTCTTCTACCAGGGGCTCCAATTCAATTTGTCGGGGTCGGAAGGACGGATTCTGGGAGGTTCGCCATTCCTGGCTTTAAGCGGTTTGCGACTCTGCTCGGCGCGGGATATACAGCTCGAGAGCAATCTTCGCCTGCATTGGGGTTTGGGCCGGGAGCCTGATTGGAGCGGTGACGCTGACGTGAGAAGAATGGCGGCGTTTATCGAGCGGTTCCTGTCTGCTGCCCAATAACTGCTCGAATATACCAGGTACGGGAGAGATGCATGGCTAATAAAACTTTCGCGCTTTTCCTGTTGCTTTCAGCACTGGGGATGGGCGCCTGCGCCGGACGCAACAAGCCTGTGGTGGGGTTAGACGTGGATCTTTATCTTCATCCTGAAGCCGCGCAGGGAGATGACTTAATTCTGCAGACAGCAATTCAAAAAGAGCTCGCCACCAACCCGGCGACACTGGAGGGGGTCCTGCACGTTCGCGTGGTCGATGGCATCATCTTTCTTTCGGGGACCGTCAAGGACAAGGAGATGAAATCCGCAGTAGAAGATCTGGTTGTCAAGACGGAGGTTACTGTCAACGGACGACCTATCAAGACCACAGGACCGGTGAAGAGTCGCATCGAGGTCGGACCTTCAATATAAGGAGGCGTCAATGGTTTCGTCTAATGGTAACGGGAGCAGGCTTCTGGTTCGTGTGTTCGACGGGGCCCGGCAGCCCATGCAGCTCGGGAAACAGATTCTGGTAAGAGTGCTGGATGGAGAACAGCAGCAGGTACGCTGCGACTTCTTCCAGAAACCCAATATTCTTTACGAGGATTTGCCTTTTTACGACAATTACCGAGACAATCACACTCTAATTGTTTCAGCCGACGATTTCATGCAGGCGGGGCTCACTCCCTTGCCGTTGCAGGCAGGCCGACTCCAGGTGGCCGACGTCATGTTGCTTCCCAAGAACAACACTTACAACTTCAGTCTGGCCAGATGGGAAGAAATGGGAACTAATGACCCTGCCCTATTTGAATTCCTTTCCAACGGTGCGGAAAGTGCTACGGATGCAAAGGCACGCTATTACGAATTGATGGAACGGAAAAGCAGCTCCCTGGCTTGCCTTCTCAACATCGTCACGGCCATGAGAGAAATCCACCTTCCTCAAGGCAATCCCCTGGACTACTTCAAACAACTGATCTGGGATGATACTCTGAAACCAGACCGTTTCTTTGCTTATGCCGACAGGGTCTTGGTGGACCAGGTTAAGCTGGCTGCTACTCAGGGCCTCTTCAAGCCCGAAGTGGGTCCTGGCTTTTTTCATCCGGGAGCCACCTGCAGTTATAAAGAGGTCCAGTTCGGGGAAGCTAATGTTCAGCTCACTTTTCATGAGAATGACCTGATGACGATCGATGGAGTGACCTGTGTCAGAGTGGAACCCGATATCGACTATTACAAGGATCTGGGCGCTCATGCATTGTTGGAGGTTCTGCCGGATATGTTGTTCGGCAGCATGACCGACCCCAAAGCGGTCTATGTATTGCGATGGATTGCCGGACGTCATGCAGCAATCCCCGAATTTGAGCCGCCTTACACCATTGTTCCTCAGGCGTAAGATCGCCTTAGGAGAGAAATATCGTGTCGCTGGCCCAAACCATTGTGACCCAACGAAGGATCGCTGAAGTTTTCGCCGCTAAGCCTGAGGCTTTTCTCAAGTGGGCGTGCTTCCCGATAAGTTTCGCCTAGCCATGCTGGGCGACTGGGGCACGGGACTTTACGGAGGTCCAGTCTGTGCCCGGTCGATTGAAAAAGATACCGATGGATTCCAGTTCGTTTTGCACCTGGGTGATGTCTATTACTCAGGAACTCAAGAGGAGGTGGAGGCGCGGTTCCTCGCACTATGGCCAGCTGTGCCCAGCGCGATCAGACGCGGTTTGAACGGTAACCACGAAATGTATACGGGTGGTCACGGTTACTTTGATGTCGTTCTCCCTCGTTCGGGTGGCTTGCCGGAACGTGAAGCGGTGGCGACCCGGTAACCATCTGGAGCGCTGGGTGGGTTCTGGCTTGGCCGCAGCAGAACGCCAGTTTCGCCGCATCGTGGGTATCTGGCCTTGGCGGGCCTGATTGCGGTGTTAGACGGGGATAGCAAGCCAGCACGAGGCACAAGTAGTGCTGCGTAACCTTCTGAGCAGAAGAGGCGAGAAAAGGCCTATCCGGTTTCGGACAATTGCGTCCCATAATCGGGCAGCGCCCGGCACAGCGAAGAACTTCTGATTTGTATTCTCTAAGTCAGTAAAGAACTTATCCCCCGGCCGATTTGGCGGTAAAACTGCCTGAGTATACCCAGAGGCTCCTTCAATGCAAAGACTGTTTCAGGATGTTCGCTATGGCTTGCGGATGCTGGCCAAGAATCCCGGCTTCACGGCTGTGGCAGTGATCACGCTTGCGCTCGGGATCGGCCCCAATACCGCCATCTTCAGTCTGATTGACGCCATTATGCTTCGTTCGCTGCCCGTTCGTGATCCGCAGCAGCTGGTCTTGCTCGACTGGGCGTCGCACGGCTGGCCGGAGGGGATCGTGCATTCCCTTTCGGGCAACATGAATCAGGACAAGAGTGGTCGCTCCACGAGCACAAGCTTTTCCTACCCCGCGTATGAGCAGATTCGCGCTGGAAACCGGGTGTTTTCGAATGTGCTGGCGCTCGCTGGGAACGGAAGCGAGTTGAACGTGGGCTACAACGGAGAGCCGCGCTGGTCGCAGGGGCAACTTGTCTCCGGAACATTCTTCCCTGCCCTCGGGGTTCAGCCCGTCCTCGGCCGCCTCCTTACTCCGGACGACGATCGGATCGGAGCCAGCGCCGTGGCGGTGATCAGCTACGGTTACTGGCAGCGGCGCTTCGGCCGCGACCCAGCCATCCTGGGGCGGACAATCACGGTGAATAGCGTCCCGGTTACGATCGTTGGCGTGAGCCCGCCGGAGTTTTACGGCGTCCAGCCCGGACGGGCCGTGGAC
>JBGPHY010000358.1:0-6299 GCA_041484625.1 Terriglobia bacterium
GGTTCATCTCGTTGTCTTCCACCAATAGAATCTTAGACAACCCGCTCCACCCCCTCGGACTGCTGGACTGCCCCTGTGCAACTCCTCACCCAATCGCAGACTTCCTGCAGCAGTTCTCTGCTGTCAGACCCCTTCTTGAGGATATTCTGCACCGACCCGTTCAACCTCAGACGGTCGGCCTCGCTCAGGTCCTGTCCTGTTACCACGACAACAGGGATCGACCGACCTTCCTTCATTTGTCGCAGCTGTCCCAGAAACTCAAACCCGTCCATCTCCGGCATCACCAGATCCAGTAAAATCAGGTCCGGACGGCTCTTTAGCACACGTTCCAGCCCTTCTCGACCGTGGGCTGCCTCCTCGACTTCCCAGCCGACCTGCTCAAGAACACGCTTCATCATCTCCCGCGTCAAGCTGTCATCTTCTACAATAAGGACCTGGCCGGCCTGATTCTCCTGCTGGTATTTCCGCAACACCCGCACTAGCCGTTCCGGCTCAGTGGGCTTGACCAGGAAGTCGGAAGCCCCCAATAAGTAACCCTTGTTCCGGTCATCCACAATTGTGAGCATGACCACTGGAATCTCTGCCAGCTCCGGATCCTTCTTCAGTCTGGCCAGCACCTCCCAGCCGTCCATCCCTGGCAGAAGCACGTCCAAAATGATTGCGGTCGGCTGCAAGGTTTGGGCCAGCAATAGCCCTTCCTCTCCCTCCGGGGCCACCGCCACCTGGTAGCCTTCTTTGCTGAGCACTCGCCTGACCAGTTCCCGCACTGCCGGATCATCGTCAATCACCAGTACCACGGTATCTCCTGACGGTTCACCTTTTCCTGACTCTGCCCGCCTGGATTCCGCTTCAGCCGTAACATCTCTATGGGCAGCGCCTTGCCCTCTCGCCCGTTCAAGCCTGGAATCCCCGATTGGCAACCACAAGGTGAAGGTTGAGCCCTGGCCCGGTGTGCTTTCCACCTCCAGGTTTCCTCCCATCATCTGGCAGAAACTTCGGCTAATGGCTAATCCTAGGCCCGTCCCCCCATACTTTCGTGTCGTTGTGACATCGGCCTGACTAAACGGCTGGAACAACTTGTCAATTTGCTCCCGGCTCATCCCGATGCCCGTATCCTGGACCCGAAACTCCAACCATTCTCCTCCGGCCTTCCTCCGTCGCCTTGCCTCCAGCCGAATCTTTCCCGATTGGGTGAACTTGCTGGCATTGCTCAGTAGATTGAACAGGACCTGCCGCGTTTTGGTCTGGTCCGCCACCATTGCCCCCAGATCCTCGCCGCATACTACTTCCAGCCGATTCCCGTTTTTTTTCACCAGCGGTTGAACCGTGCTGACCACGTCATTGAGCATGAGTCGCACCATAAAGCGCTCTAAGAACAACTGCATCCTACCCGCTTCGATCTTCGACAGATCCAGAACATCATTGATCAGTCCCAGCAGGTGCTTGCCTGCCGTCTGGATCTTGCCCAAGTCGGGAAGCAATTCCTGGTGGTCCTGCTCCTCGGCCACCTCCTCAAGCATCTCGCTGTAGCCGATGATGGCATTGAGCGGTGTCCGCAGCTCATGGCTCATGTTGGCCAGAAATTCACTCTTGGCCCGATTGGCATCCTCGGCTTTCTCTTTGGCAGCGGAGAGTTGCTCATTGGCCATCTTCAGCTCGTTAGTGCGAGCCAGCACCTCCTCCTTAAGGTGTTCTCGGTGACGCTGCAGATCCAGTTCCGCGCGTTTCCGGTCGGTGATATCGCGGGCGATACCCAGAGATCCGACATGTTTCCCCTCCTCCCAGATGGCTTGCAAGCTGACCTCCAGGAGCACGTGATTACCTGATTTCGTGGCGATCTCGTACTCCCGAACCGGCTGGGCTCCTCCAATTGGGACGCTGTCGATGGCTTGAGAGAATCTCTCCTTGGACTCCGGGAGCAGAAACCGGGAGACTTCTACCCCCAGAACCTCCTCCTGCCCGTAACCCATGAGACGCTCCCCCGCCTTATTCAACGAGGTAAGGGTCCCCTGCAAGTCGAGGGTGAAGACTATGTCGTTGGCGCTCTCGACCAGATTGCGGTAGCGTTGTTCCAAGGTGGTTTCGCGCTCGAGTTTCCGGCGAATTACCTCGGTCTGGCTTCGCACTCGACGTCTGAGGACAACCACCCAGGACAAGACTGCCACGACCACCAACGCTAACACTCCAAGTGCTGTCAGAGCTCTCCCAGGTGTCCACCACGGTGGCTGGTGGATGATCACGATATCCTCGGTGGAGCGGAGCAGTATCTGGAATGACCGATTCTGGCCAGCATCGTTCTTATTCACAAAGCAAATCCCACTCATCCGCAGCACGCTTCCGGCTCGGAGGGAAGTCAATTTCGGTTCCACCTCCGCCTGGGCTATCGAAGCGTCAAAAACGGTCCGAGCGGTTTTCAGAACCAGAGTCTGCCGGTCCGGGAAGACGGACTTCTCCAGCAATCGCCCTTCGATGGAAATCAGCATTGAATCATAATCGCCGCGGAGTATCTGGTCGGCTGTCGCAGGAATCGGGGCAGGCGATTCTGCCACACCGATGCGCCGACAAATTGCATCTTCGACCGTCACCTTGAAATCCGAAACCCTTGGAAAGCCGACCACGTCTGCCCGATCTCCAGGCTTGAACCTGATTGACTGTCCCGCATTGACCCGAAGGCCGATTTTCCCGTCGGAAATATAAATAGACGTTTCTGAGTTTTGACGGGTGACGATGCCTTGTACACGGATGCGGTGTCCTACAGATCCCTGGGGGGCAAAACGCTGGATCGTGGAGAGGGACTGCACATCTGCTCCGTAGGGATCAGCAAGCGCTGGCTTGAGTACGGAAACCTGGTCGAAACTCGGTACGTAAAGCAAAACTCCGATGAGCTGATACTTTTCGTTAAAGAGGGCTCCGCAAACCCCTCGTAATCGGATTTCGGCATCGACCAGTCTGTCTGGAACGGACTGATGAGGCCCGGGAATCTGCGCCACCAGGCGACCACCCACCACAGCGACCTCCAGGGTGAGAGAACTGTCATCGGTTCGGGCCTGCCGCACAATGCCCTCTGTTTCGACCCACTGGCTATCTTCGACAGTCGACAGCATCCTTTCGAAGGGTACCCGGCGGGGTTCCGGCAAGGGTGCTTTACCGATGACACGCCAGCGGGGATGGCCAATCTGGGGGGCGAAATCCGGAGCTTCGGTCACTCCCTCCAAATCGATGAACTGCCCCGGCTTGAAAGCGGGGGGCGGGAGGGGGGCGTTCACCCATATTCCGGCCGTAGAATCCTGAACGAAGAGATCAGACAGTATGATGTCTGCAAAACTGCGCTGTATTCCTGGATGGTAATAAGTTATGACCCCTCGGATGTGCACCGGGTAGCCCCGATTGGCCTGTTCATGGGTGAGTTGCCGAATCTGGTCAACCCGAGTCAGGACCGGCAAGTGCGCACTCCCCTTCTCAGCAGGCCGCCCCTGGATGTCAACGTTACACATGAACAACACTGTCAACACCAAAGGAAGGGGCCATCGCCTGGTGTTGGTTGCGAGACCAGCAGGCAGAACAATTGCAGTATGACTTTTCAATTCACTACTCCTTCGGAAGAATCCCCTTGCAGCTGTCATACACCCTTAGGAACTCACACAACCCGCAGTACTCCCTCGCTCCGCGAGACGCCGCCGGCACTGTTTCTGACCAGATCGCACACTTGCCTCAACAGAAGGTCCTGGTTATCCACCCCCTTCTGCAGGGTCCTTTCCACGGAACCCTCCAACCACCGCCGCTCATTTTCGCTGAGTTCTTTTCCAGTCACCACCACGACTGGAATCGACTGCCCAGCCGGTTGCTGTCGCAGTTGCAGGAGAAACTCGAACCCGTCCATTTCCGGCATCAGCAGGTCCAACAGGATCAGGTCCGGAAGGTTTTCGTCCACTCGCTTCAGTCCCTCCTGCCCGTTGCGAGCCTCGCGCACGACCCACCCCATTTACTCCAGCACCCGCCGGAACATCTCCCGAGTCAGTGCATCGTCATCAATGATCAGAGCAGTTCGCAAGGATTTCTCGCCCTGGTATTTCCACAACACCTTGGCCAGCCGCTCCGGCTGAATCGGTTTGACCAGGTAATCCGCCGCCCCCAGCACAAAGCCTTTCCTTCTGTCGTCGACAATCGTAGACATCACCACGGGGATTTCATGCAGGTTCGGGTCGGCCTTCAGCGCTGCCAGTACTTCCCATCCATCCGTACCGGGCATTAACACATCCAGGAGGATCACGGTTGGATGTATTTCCTGCGCTTTGCGGAGACCCTCTCGACCGTCCGCAGCCAGGGCCACCCGAAAGCCTTCCTTTTCGAGCACTCGGTTCATCAAGTCGCGGACGGCCGGATCGTCGTCAATCACCAATACCTGGTCTGTTTTTTGCCTTGAGTCCTTTACGGAAGCGCCGGCTTTTGGCTGCAGGGTCGAACTGTCAACCGGAGAGTCTGGATCCTGGATTAGCTGTTCCGGCGAACTCTTGATGGTTACCTCGGCCGGCAGCACCAGCGTGAAAGCGGAACCCTCACCTACCTTGCTTTCAACCCGCAGGTCTCCGCCCATCATTTGGCTGAAGTGACGGCTGATGGCCAGTCCCAGGCCTGTCCCCCCATATCTCCGCGTTGTGGAGGCGTCTCCTTGAGTAAAAGGCATGAACAGCTTGTCGATTTGTTCCGGGCTGATCCCGATCCCCGTGTCCAGAACCCGGAACTCCACCCACTCCCCTCCACCCTCCTTCTTGAGGCGCTTCGCCTCGAGCCGAATTTTTCCCCCTTGGGTAAATTTCGAGGCGTTACTGAGCAGGTTGTACAGCAGTTGTTGTGTCTTGGTCTGGTCGGCCAGAATTGCCCCCAAATCTTCTCCCAATTCAACCTCTAGCTGGTTGTGGTTCTTCTCCACCAGCGGATGCACCGTGCTGACCACGTCGTCGATCACGGTACGCACCTCAAATCGCTCCAGGTGAAGTTGCATCTTGCCCGCCTCGATCTTTGACAAGTCCAAAACATCGTTGATCAGCCCCAGCAGGTGCCTGCCGGCAGTGTTGATTTTTCTCAGGTCCGAGAAGTAACCCTGCTGCTTCATTTTCTGGGCTTCTTCCTGGAGCATTTCGCTGTAGCCGATGATGGCATTCAACGGTGTCCGCAACTCATGGCTCATATTGGCGAGGAATTCGCTCTTAGCGCGGCTGGCCTCCTCGGCTTTCTCTTTGGCCATGGTCAGTTCTTCATTCGTCCGTTTCAGCTCCTTGGTGCGAACCAGGACCTCCTCCTCAAGATGTCCCCGATGACGTTCGAGTTCCTCGTCGCGGATCTGAATTTGCTGCAGCATCTCATTGAAACTACCGACGAGCGTACCCAATTCATCTCGGCTCTGATGGGACGCCCGAACGGAATAGTCTTTTTCCTCAGAGACAACTTTGGCAGTTTGCGCCAAATCTAAAATGGGACGAGAAATGAGTCTTTGCAGCCGCGCTGAAATCAGGTAAGCGACCAGCGACGCCCCGAAAACTACAACTAAGAGGATCGCGGAGTAGCGCATCAACCGGGAATAAAACTCCTCCAGATCTGATTGAATATAGATGGTGCCAATGGTTTCACCGTCCAGAATGATCCGCTGAAACAGGACCAGGTAATCGGTTTCAAACCGGCTGCTGTTTTCTTGAGAGGGAGGAGGAGAAAACTCGCCCGCAAAAGCCCCCCGTCGGTAATTGGCAAAAGGGTAGCCCTGTTTGTTGTAGATACCAGCAGAGGCAACATGCGGTTCCTTGCCCAGCCCAGCCAACGTCTCCGCGGCCGCCTTCCGATCGTCAAAGACCAGAGCTGCCGTGCTATTGGAACCGATAATGCCAGCCAGAACCGACAGGTCTCGCTTCATGGTCTGCCGCAGCATGAGCAGGTCATAGGTGATGAATGCAACACAGGACAGCAGCAAGGCCACGGTGCTGGTGACCATGATGATCAGGGTCAGTTTGCGTTTGATGGAGAGGTTCTGAAACAGACGCATCTTATTTCCTCGCATCGGACCGTTCGTCTTTGACAACCTTTGCCAGAGCCAGCAGCTTCGAGCTGATCTTCAAGTGGGCCCGCTCCGCTGTGGTGACGTTGATCTCAAAGCGGACCTTGCTCTCTTCCACGGTGAAATTAATCACTCCGCCGGCCTGGGCGAATCCTTCTGTTTCTCCGACAGTCAAAACACACTTCCCTCGGAGGCTCTCCATGATCTAGGAGAGATGTCGAGCCTCCGACGAACTCACAAACAGCATATGAAC
>JBGPHY010000359.1:0-6299 GCA_041484625.1 Terriglobia bacterium
AGTTCGGCGTTTTCCCCTCCGCCGCCGGGCGCATAAGCCCCCTCCAGGAACAAACCCACCACCCCATGCCGCCGGTACATCGGAATGTCGGCAGCCAGTTCCTCGAAATCCGGGAACGGCAACAGATAGTGCGAGAAGTTAGTGTTGTAGTGCCAAATGTAAAGCTGGTTCGTAATTCCCGACCAGGCTTTCAGGTTCTTCATGAAATAGGCATTGCGAACGCACCGCTCATAAGGATGGGCTTCACAGGCGCCAATGGGACAAAGCCGGATTCTGACATTCGGTCGGGGACGCACTTTTGCAGGCGGATCCTCAGAATACCAATACGCGAGCGTGTCAATCAGCTTGTCAGGATGCTCCTTTACGACTTCTTCCGCCAACGCATTAACAAAACGCAGGATAGGGCCGGAATGTGCACCACCTTCTTCCTGCTCCACGCGCCGACAGTGGTCGCATTCACACCAACCCTCCCAATCGTTTTGCGAGACGGAGAAGATGGTAGCCTCCGGGTGTTGCTGGATCCACCCCAGGACAACTCTAACGCCAAGCCGAAGCACGTCAGGATTGGTCAAACAGAGTTGCCCACGCTCGATCCTCCTCTTTCCGTCAATGAACGAGAAATACTCGGGGTGGTCCTTGAAATATTTCTCCGGAGGAATCATCTCGTAGAAGGTGTGGACGAAAGGATAATACTGGACTTTGCCTCCAGTCGACTCATCAAGTTTTGAAAAATGACCATTGGTTTTATTGCGAGCCGCCCAGTCCATGTCGAAGGCTTCTATGAAATAAGGCTCGCGGTACTCGAAGGCCGGTGTCTGCACTTCATCCAGCAGTGGAATCTGAATGGTCGGAAGCCGAGGAATCCGACTGACCTCCCGCGAGAACCAGCGGCAACCGAGTTTTTCCAGAAATGTGTAAACACCATAAAGGGTTCCGCGCTTCCCGCCGCCGGCAATGACCAGGTGTTTACCTGCAGTTTTCAATGCAAATCCTTCTGGCCCGATGCTCTCAAAGGGGATGACGATCTTAAGACGGTCGGTCATTGCGCTCTTGCCAACCAGAATTAACGGACCAGTTGCTTCCGGGGAGTCCGAAACAATGGGAAGACGGGCACCAGACATTTCAGCCAAAAATCGTTGCAGCTCTCCGGCAGCATGTTTTTCGGAAAGTGACGCTTCATGAGGGATGCAAATCGAATAGACCGACGCACCGTCGCGAATGAGGACGATCCTATCGGCCGCTTGTAGGAAAGAGAGCCTCCCAATAATGAGTGAGATGGCCAAACATTGGATGGCCATCCACGGACGGTTGACAGACATGACGGATCTACTCCTGTTTCAATAAGAAAATGAAAGAATGGATAACAGAACTTAAGGCCAGCGGCGGTTGACACAACCGCCCTACATCACGCCTTCAGCAAAAGATCTCCCTCTAACCTGCTTGCCATTAGACCTTGGCTTCAGTATTTTTGGACCATTCGAATCTCAGCGATCAATCAGACCACGGATGCCCGATGGCCGAGGAGCAGCGCTCGTTGCCATGCGAGCGCAATAGTGATCTGGTCCGATTGAAGGTCGAGCAGGGACCTCCTGGAGGTGCGTCTGAGCTGTATGGTGGTCGTCCAAAGAAACTCGCTTGTTATCGGCGAACCAATGGCCCAAAGGAAAGGAGTTCAACATGCCAACCAATATCTATATGGATGGTCGGCCACGGATGCTCCTGACACGTCCCCAACGCCGTGGGCGGAGTTTCTACCAGAACAGCCTCTTTCTTTAGCGTCTGACGCCCTCTCAATGTCCGGCCTCCCCCGGGCTCTGCGCGGGAAAGGCTTTTGTCGGACGTCCTTTTGCTTTGGCAATCTCCTCCTGGCGGTAAACTGTCCTGGCTTCGGCGGTCTTACCTTGTGCTTCTAACACCTTGCCCAAGGCGAGGTAGGCCTCCTCAGAATTCGGGAATTGGCGAATCAAGTTACGCCAAACGCCGGCGGCTCCATTCAGGTCTCCTTCTTGCTCCAGGTAATAACTGAGGCTATGAACATATTTCAATTCACCGGGGCGCAACTTCACAGCTTTCCGGCAGAGGTCAATGGCTCCCTGAAGGTCTCTCTTCGAAACTATCACGCCCAGGTTATAGGCGGCCTGGGCCATGACAGGGTCTGCTCTCAACGCAGTACGCAGTGCCTGTTCAGCTTCGTCAGATCTCCCCATCTCCGCCAACAGCAGCCCCAGGTTGAAATTGGCGGCGGCATTGTGAGCATCGATGGTCAAAGCTTTGCGCAGGCTGCTTTCCGCCTGGTCGTTCCGTCCCACGGCATTGCAGGCCAGCGCAAGGTTGACCCAGGGTCCGATCATGCGCGGCTCAATGCGGGTGGCCGTTTCAAAGAAATTGATGGCCTGATCTATCTGTCGGCATCCCAGATAGTAGTTCCCCAGGTTAGCATAGGAGGCCCAGTCGTCCGGCCGGGCTTTCATAGCCGTGAGAAACTCAGAGGCGGCCGCCTCCAGGTTTTTCCGGGTTCTTTCGTCCAGGGTCTCACGCGGGAGGCGAACCAGGGAGCTGGCAGTACGGATCCTGACCAGGCGCAAAGGATCGGCTGTAGCGTCAAGCAGGGCCGGCAAAGTTTCAGGCGTATAGCGCCCATTCAGAGCGGCAGCCGCGCTGGCCCTCACCAGTGGAGAGGGGTCTCTCAAGGCCTTAGTCAGGGGCGACCATTTTCGTTCATCCTCGCATCCAGTCAGCAACCGCACCAAGGACGTTTTCATTATTTGATTGGTTTCAGGACTGGCCAGTAGCGTCAACATCTCCGGCAATCGATTCCAATCCCCTTTACGGGCCGCATCGATCAGGCTGGCTCGATACAGGACCGGCTTCTGGTAGTCACGTTTCGCCCACTTCCGCACAAACCCATCGGCCCAGCGTGCGTCGCGGTCGGCATGACAGAGGTTGCAGGCATTGGGCGATTGGAAAGCCAGAGTAGCCGCAGGGGCGGGCGGCAACATGGAATGGTCGCTGCGCGACATGGCGGCAAAATCAGTCTTTGGCATATGGCAGGCGATGCAGCGATTCCCAGCGCTATTCACACGATGATGCGTGTGGGAGGTGGGATTTTTCACTCTTTCTGCATGACACGGAAGACAGATTTCGTTCGCCTTTTCCCCCTGGAATCGTTCGCGCCCACTGGGCGTGTGGCAGTTATTGCAGTCCAACCTGCCTGATTTCAGGCAGGGGCTCATCAGCCAGGAGGTGAAGGTGTAGTTTTCACCCAGGTCCCGGCCGTCGGGGTAAAAGTCGGGGTGTTCCAGAGTGAGCAGATCATAATGATCGAAGAAGCGTTCGCCGGAAATAAACGAGGTGGACAGCGCAATCGCCTTGGCGTGACAGGTAGCGCACAAATCATTCATCCTCTCGGATGGGAAGCCTCTGGTGCGGATCAGCCTGAGATCCTCCATGGCTTGTCCCGGGGCCAGAGCCTGGGCGGCCTTGGCGTGCTCGCCGGACGGGCCGTGGCAGGACTCACAATTGATGCCCGGTTCAAGCCAGGTGGTATGGTAGGTGTCCATCTCCAAATTATAATTGGTGGCGAGCTGGCTGACATGACAGCCGAAACAGGTGGTGTTGAAGGTAAACATCCGATCCGTCCAATCGAGCGCTTCATCGCGGCGGTCGGGAAAGTGGCGGACACCGCTAGCCGCCATGTCATACCACTTCTTCTCTCTCAGATCATAAGCCAACGGTAACACCTGCAGGCGGCCTCGTTCCAATGGAGTCAGAAAGTAATAAACATTCTTGCCGCCCATAACGTGGACCATCGGGTAGTATTTGTCCCGGTTCGATCCCCGCTCACGTACCCACCCCTGGCCGTCTCCGATCTCGGCCAGATAATTGCGCTTGCCGATCGTCACTTCCTTTTCCTGTGACGTCAGTTTGCTCTTGGCCAGCTCGGATGTGTATGGCTGCATTGCCAGTCCGTGGTGACTGGTCGACCAGAGCTGATAGAAGTGCTCGTGACATTTTCTGCAGCGGCCGGAGCCAACGTAGCTGTTGGCTCTCAGGGTGTTCTGGTCCAGTTGGGTTGCACTGCGAGGTTCCCCGGATCTCCTGCAGGAACCCAGGCCTAAAACCGCTACCATCATTATGAGAATCGTTGAGACGGGGATTGAACTCTTCATGACAACTCTGCTGCCGCGCCTTTTTCAAGCTCTAGTTTGATATCTAGGAGAGCTATTTCTAAAGAGTGCCCATGACCTTTGCAAGTTCACCACCGCCGATGAAAATGGCGGTCTTGGGGGGAGTGTGGGAGCCGATCTCAGAGCGGCGACCAGTTTGACCGGGACGGTCGCCGCGCAGGAGCGCTGCTCCCACGCTAAAACTCGCATTTTCATAGAAGCCTTTCAGTTTACGGAGAATCACATATTGAATAACCCGGGAACAGTGATCCCCGTCCTAGTGGGTACTGAGGAAGACTCCGAATCTTCGATGAGTCATGTCGACAGTTGGCAACATCGTGACTTTTCCCACTCGCAGGGAGATTCCGGTCCGGCGGCAAACGCTGCTGCCCACGATGTAACCCAGAGTGGCACCAGCAGTCAAGTCGCTGGCCCAATGAACGTTCTTTCTGGAGCGAGAAGCGGAGATGAAGGCCGCTGCACTGTAGCCGATAATTCCTGCGGTCCTTCCGTAGTATCGTTCCACAACGGTTGCGACCATGAAAGAGGTTGCTGCATGCCCGGACGGGAATGACTGGTTGTCGCTGCCGTCCGGTCGGGTCCGGCCCACGGCAAACTTCAGCCCCTGGACCAGCCCTTCACTAATGGCCGTCGCCTGCGCGAGCGAGTAGGTGAAAGAGTGAAACCGGTCATTCTTTGAATCGTGCCCCGCTATCAGGAGGCCCACGACTGCAGGCGCCACCACGTAGTACGATCCGAGCACCCCTCCTATCTTGCCGACTGTCGAGGAACCGTGCTGGACGCCCCAGGCATCCCGTATATCATCATCCCCAGTGGAGATGGTTCCGCTGGCAGCCCCTCCAATCAGCAACGGGGTGATGTTTTTCTTGCTGAACAAGGCCAGGAAGTTTCCCCCCAGGTTTTGCGGGAACTGTTTCAGGCTTGTGTCGGTCTCCGGTGTACCCGTTGGCAGGCCAGTGGATGATGTCGGGTCGTCGCCCAGGGCCGGCAAAGACACCATCAGCAGGATGACGACTAATACTAAAACACGCCACCACGACACAACGACTGAAAAGCCGTTCATGCAACCTCCGGGATTTCAATTCGCGGCGAGCTGAGTCATAGGCTTCCATTGAAACAACCAGTTCCGATCGAAGGGGCTAACCACAGCTACTTCCGCAAATTGGATTGGGCCTTGCCCGTCCTGTTTCCCGGCCCGGTGCGACACCTCCGTGATCCATTCCCCAATGCAAGGCATTGCGCAGGACCAACCAGTATGGCATACCATAAAAACGCATTTCCTTTTACAGTCTGGCGATGCGGGCCTGGCGCGCTTTGCGGCGCAAGAGCAGGTTGAGCATCGCCGCAGTTGAGAGCCACCCGCCAACCAGCGCCAGGTTCAGCGCGGCAAACGAAGAAACCGTGAAGGCCAGGCGCCCACCCACAAACACGATGCCGGCCTGCAGCACATCGCCCGCTCGCATGAAAAAGGAATCCACCGCTTGCTTGGCTTTGTATTTGGCCTCACGGCTGGTCGGCAGCCACAGGGCCTGCTTGGTCGTATTGCCCAGCGAGTAGTCGATACTGTTGTCTACTACCTTTAGCCAATACATCGTTCCCATCGACGGTGCGCGCACCATCGTCAAATAGCCGATGAGGGCTGTCACTGGGTGGATGAAGAGTGCCTTGCCAACTCCGAAGAATCTGAACACACGCGAGACGAGAAACATCTGCAGCAGGAACCCTGCCAGGTTCACCGTGCTGAATAGGCGGCTGTATGTCTCCCCAATGAATGCTGCTCTCGCGGCCATGGTGTCACGACCTGCACCATGCACCTGGTTGGCCCTTTCGACAACGTATCGACCGAGGAGGTACTCCCCAGAAGTGTTCACGATGTTCAGCAAAATCGTAAGGACAGCAATCAGGAACAGGTAATGGTCCTTTCGGACCAACTCGAAAACGCCGGCTTTGCCCAAGGGTTGTTCGGCCACGGCCGCTTGCTCTCGCGGGCTGAAGCGCGCGGCCGACCGGTGCACGGCCTGGGCGGTCAGGACGGTCGAGGCCAGCACCCCGCCAGCCACAAGCAACAACCAATAGGGACCCATGCCGCGGATGATGTCACCGGCGTATACG
>JBGPHY010000360.1:0-6292 GCA_041484625.1 Terriglobia bacterium
ATTCGGAAGCCACTAGACCCTCAGAAGGTGTGAGGGGATTGGGATTACCCCCGAGGGGGAGGCTCCCGCCGAGCCGCCGTGGAACAAGCACCTACGGGGACTGGCACGCCAGGAGGTGTACCCTCGTGTACTTTCTCACACCTTCGGAGACGAGGGGGGGACTGGCAATGAGAATCTGGAGCATCGAAAGTTCCACTCGATGGGCCAGCAATCCTCAAGGGCCTCACCACTATTTCTAGTCCTCCTCGAGAAAGGATTCATCTATGAAAGTTGGAAGCTCCTTTCTGCCACTCGTGCTCATCTCTGCAGTTAACTGTTATTCTCAAGGTCCCTTGGCTGTGCCGGGCCCGGATCTATCCATTACTCTGGGAGAACCCGTACATTTCGATGCGTCCCGATCCAAAGCCACTAGAGGCGATCAGTTGGTTTCCTGGGAATGGGACTTCGACAACCTCGATGGGGTAAGGGGGGATGCTACAGCAGTTGCAGTTGACCATTACTACAACTATGCCGGCAGTTACACGGCAGCCCTGACTGTCCGGGACAAACAGGGAAGAACTGATCAAACCTGGCAGCGAATAGAGGTGTGTTCCCCGGTTGACTGGGGCCCGACCCTGGTAGATCGGTTTGAAGGAGGCCGAAGTGGAGTGGTCAGCCGAAGCGAAGCGGACTTCACTCTCTATAACCAGTGGGGGCTCCAATGGTATTTCCGGCTCGACAACGTGGCCGGTGTCCCCATCAGCATCAGGATTTTCGGTTACGGCCCCGCGCGAAAGGTTCCCATTTATGTCACGCCCTACAATGACGACCAGTCGTTCAATGAAAACTTCGTCCCCTATGTGAACTATGATTTTTCGGATCCCAGGTGGGAGCGTCTCACAGACGCCAAACTGGCTTACGAAGAGAAAACCTGCTCCTTAACCATCCGCCATACTTTTTCCCGGTCCCCGGTTTACTTGGCCTGGTCACCTCCTTACATGCCCAGTGACCTGGATCGGTATCTCGCTACACTAAGAGGCAACAAATATTGCCGTGCAGACGTATTGGGAAAGAGTGTGGAAGGAAGAGATCTCAAAATCATCACAGTCACTGACTTCCTGATCCCGGACGCGAAGAAATACTCCATCTGGATGATCGGACAACAGCATGGTTACGAGATGGTGGGCGGACCCATCTGTGAGGGGATAGTCAGGCAATTGCTGTCTCCAGATGTCGGCCAATCCGCTTTGGAGAAGTTCGTCTTCAAGCTGGTGCCCGTTGTCAACCCGGATGCCATGGCCCATGGAGGGTTCCGGTATAACATGCATGACGTGGACCTGAACCGGAACTGGGACTCATTAGGGGAAGGATATGCCGATCGCAGCTAGCCGGAACCTGAAGTGGCAGCAGTCCAACGGGCGCTGGACCGTTGGGTGAGCCAGGGGAACCGATTGGACCTGTTTGTCGACCTTCACTGTCATACGCCGCTCAGCGATGGACTCTGGTTGTATCCAGCGGATGCGTCTTGGCTTACCCCCCAGGTCACTGAGAGCCAACTGGCCTTTGCCCGCAACTTCATGAATCGGAACTACCAGTTCTCCGTTGAACCTTCGAAAACCCCCGGCTGTGCTCTCTGGTATGCTGCTACCCGCTACTCCGGAAGAACTGGTGTTTTGGCCTTTACCAGCGAGAATCCTCTGCTGACCATTCGTACTGCGCGTGGAGAGAAAGTGTTTACAACACCTGAAGTCTATCGTGCCGTCGGCAGGGACTGGGTGCGGGCCATTTTGGAATACTTCCATTAATCTCATTTGGAAGGAGAGCCCCATGACAACCACAGTGAACCGGCAGTGGAGACTGGCCGCTCGGCCAGTAGGCCTGTTCAAGCAAACGGATTTTCAGTGGCGAGAGGATCCCATTCCAGTTCCAGGTCCAGGGCAATTGCTCATCCACAACCTCTACCTCTCACTGGACCCAACCAACCGTGGCTGGGCCCATGAAAAGGAGACGTACCTTCCTCCGGTGGGGATTGGCGAAGTGATGCGGGGGATCACCCTGGGAGTGGTCGAGAAGTCCTGCCATCAATTATAGGCCTGAATCAGTACTGAGAGGACTGAAACGGAATTGCCCCGAAGGGATTGACATTGCCTTCGAGAATGTAGGCGGCGACATTCTCAATGCCGTGCTAGCCCTGATCAGCACTCGGGCGCGAATCGTGCTGTGTGGCCTCATCTCGCAGTACAATGCCACTGAGCCGGTACCGGGGCCGTATAACTTCCACTGAGGCAAGGCATCCTGCATCTACATCAACCTCTGGGAGCGTAGTAACCTTTTCGAGCCTTGACTCTCACGTCCCTGCGGCCGGCTTCGATCTTAACGGCACGGAAGGATCCGTCCTTGATGGTGTGAGTCGATCGGTAGGCAAGGGAATACTGACTGCGCAGTTCCTGGCTAACCTCGTAGAAACTCTGCGCCAGTTCATCGGACTTGGCGGGATAAAATACTCGCCCTCCCGTTTCCTCCGCCAGCCTGCGCAGGATCTTGTCATTCTTCGGCGCTTCCATTCCGAAAAAACCGCTGGAATTAGTGCTAATCGTGTAAATGGAAATCTTGGCGCGCTGGGCCATTTCCAGTGCCGACTCGAGGCTTTCGTTGCTCATGTTGTCATCCCCGTCACTGATCAGCAGAACGACGTTTCGCCCGCCAAATTCATTGATTAGCTTTTCCCGGCAGACCAGGTAGATGGCATCGAACATCTTGGTGCCGCCGCCGGCTTTCAAGCGATTGACAGCCTTAGTGAGCACGTCGGGATCATCGGTGAAGTCCTGCAGAATTTGAATGTTGGAATCAAACGTGACCAACGCGCCCTTGTCCCGCTTGCGCCGCAGGGTGGTATGGAAGAAATCAATGGCGGCCTCCTGCTCAAAACGCATCTTTTCACGGATACTGTTGCTGGTATCGATGAGCATGCCGATGTTCAAAGGAAGATTGGTTTCCCTTGAAAAATTGGTAATTGCCTGAGGCATGTTATTCTCTAATACTTTGAAGTCGTTTTGGGCCAGGTCAGTCACCAGTCCACCCTTCTTGTTCAGAACGGAGAACGAGATGCTAACCAGGTCCACATCAATGACCAACCTCTCCTGCTGACGGTCTGCGCCCGCTTGCGGGGGCACCGGTGCCACGGATTGCGAAAAGGAGGGCGGACAGAGTGCTGCTATTCCAATGAAAGGCAAAAGGCAGATTTTAGTTACCAGTTCAAATCTCATGTTTTCTAGTTTTATTGAGGTGAAATCCAGGTTTTATGAGGTAAATGTCTCAACATATTTCAACGGGAGCAACTCCTGCTTCCGAATCTAATTCTATCATTGAGTGCAAGGGATATAAAAGGGCCGCGCCCCTCGAACTCAGCTATCCTCGCTATTCTTGCCTCCGGATCTCTGCCTCTCTCGGAGCTGGTCCAGGAAGTCTGTCAGTTCCTTCGGGAGGGGAGAGGTGAAACCTAACCGCTGGCGGGTCCTCGGATGGAGGAATTCCAGTTCGGAAGCATGCAAGAAATTCCTGTCCAAGGCGGGCAACTGTCTTTTCCGGGCTGGTAAAATGATCTTGAGAGGGGCACCATAGAGTCGATCCCCCGCCACCGGATGCTTAATGGAACTCAGATGGACCCGAATCTGGTGCGTCCTGCCGGTTCTAATGTTGAGTTGTACCAGGGTGAAACTCTCAAATCTTTCCAGCACCTGGTATCTCGTATAAGCGTCGCGAGTCCTTGCGGCCCGCGTTGTCATCCTAGTTCTCTTTGCGCGATCACGCCCGATTGGGCTCGTAATCTCCCCTTGTTGCTTTTCCAGTCGGCCGTGCACCAAGGCGATATAGACCTTGGTGACCGTTCTGGACTGGAACTGTCGGGACAACTGCAGATGGGCAAAATCGCTCTTGGCCACCACGAGAAGGCCCGAAGTTCCCTTGTCCAGACGATGGACAATCCCGGGCCTCTGGATGTTGCCCACTCTTGAGAGCTGGCCGAAATGGTAGAGCAAAGCGTTCACAAGAGTCCCGCCATGCATGCCCGCACCGCTGTGGACAGCCAACCCGGCCGGCTTGTTGATCACGGCCAGGTCCTCATCTTCGTACAGAACTTCCAGGGGGATCGGTTCCGGGTGAAGCTCGGTCGAAGGGACCTCGCGGGGGAAGATAGTAATGACTTCCGTACCGCGAATTCGCAGGCTGGGGCGGGCTTCCCGGCCATTCACCTGGATTCCACTGCCTTCAATCATCCGCTGGATCTGGGAACGGCTGATCTCTGGGAGCTTTTCAGTCAAGAAACGATCGAGGCGCATCCCGAAATCCTCTGGCTTTGCCCGGACCACCGAGAATCCCTGTGAATTCAGCTTTGAGTCGGCGTTAGTCATCCCTGCACGGTCGAGATCGCGAATTGGCACGCCCCGTCTCGGACCAGATCCCTGGCTGCCGGTCTGGTTCCACTCCTCATGGAGTGCCTTCCGCCTTTCGGTCACCACGACCTCTTCTCAACTTCAAGAATAGAACCGCAGCGACGATTACCAGATTGATGCTGATAAATTGAGACGTGGAGAGGCGGCCATCGAAAAGGAATCCACGATCGGCGTCACCCCGAATAAACTCAATCAGGAAACGGGTGACTGAGTACAAGACCAAATAAAGGATAAAGACCTGCCCGTCAAACCTTTTTTTCTGCAGAACTAGCCAGAGGACTAAGAAAATCAGGGCGTTGGCTGCGGCTTCATAGAGCTGGGTGGGGTGCAACGGGGTCATCAAGGGAACTCCCACGGTCTCTTGGCTGTAAGGATTACTGAAAACGACTGCTAGAGAGCTGGAGGTTGGTTTGCCGTAACAGCATCCGGCTGAAAAGCAACCCAGCCGGCCGACTGCTTGCCCCAGAGCAATCCCCGGAGCGTAGACATCCGTCATTTTCCACACGGGGAGATGATGGTGCCACATGTAGCTGATGCCGACGACGGTGGCCGCCAGAAAACCGCCATAGTAGACGCCCCCCGACCTCAGCGTCTCCAGGGAAAAGATTTGCGAAGGGTTCTGCAAGTAATATTCAAAGTCGGTTACAAACAGGAGGAGCTTTGCGCCAGCCAGGGCGCTGACGGCAAGGTAGAGCCCCAGATCGTAGATTCGCGAGGGGTCTAGCCCTTCCCTTGGAGCTGCCTTTGCGCTCACAGTCAGACCAAGGAGGAAGGCCAGGGCCAGGAGGAAACCATAAGTGTGAATAACCAGCGCATGAAACTCAAACAGTTTTGGAAACACAGGCCGCTACCATTCTCCAAGGGGTCAAGGGTTCTGACGACTATCTTCAGGGGTAAGGGCTCTTCCGTTCTCAGCCCGAGGTTGTGGCAACAAGACTTCGAGCATGAGCAGTCCGATTCCAACCGTGATGCAGGCATCCGCCGCATTAAAAGTGGGCCAGTGGTAGCTCCTGAAATATGCTTCAATGAAGTCTATCACGTAGCCGTACTGCACCCGATCAAACAGGTTTCCCACTGCCCCACCCAATACCAGCATGAGGCCCCACTGCAACTTGCGATTCTCAGTAGAATGACGAAACGAAAAGACCAGGATGATGATCAAAGCTGTCGCGGAAACCATCGTCAGAAGGCGAGGGATCCACCACGAATCCGCTCCGGAAAGCATTCCAAAAGCAACTCCTGTATTCCGCGTATGGTAGAAATCGAGACATCCTGGAATCAGGTTCACCGATTGGCGCAAGGGAAGAGTCTCTTCAATGAGGATCTTGGTGATCCGATCAAGAATGAACACTCCCAGCGCCACAAGGAAGAAAGGAACTCGTTTCATGCAGGTTTCCAGCCGATTTCTTTCAGGACCCCAGAGCATCTGGGGCAGACCGTCGGGAAATGCGAATCAGCACCCACCTCCTTGGAATAGTTCCAACATCGTTCGCATTTTTGGCCTTCTGCGCGGCCCACCGCCACCTTCAGGTCGTCAGTTGCATGGGAGTATGGTTCTGATCCCAGTTCACCAGTGATTTCCACCTGGGAGACGATGAACAAAGCCGGCAGAAAGTCGAAATAACGCTGGAGAAGTTCCAGGGTTTCGCCGTTCGCATTCATTTTAACCTGGGCTTCCAGGGACATCCCGATGAATTTGTCTTTACGCGCCGCCTCCAGCACCTTCAATACCACAGAACGGACGGCAATCAGCCGGTCCCAATTTTCCAGCCGCATGAAAACTTCTGTCGAAAACCCTTCTACCAGCCGGTCGGCCGGGATGAAATAGGCTATGTGCACACTGGAGGGATAGCCTTCTCTTG
>JBGPHY010000361.1:0-6285 GCA_041484625.1 Terriglobia bacterium
ACAAATACCCCATAAGACATAAACCAAAGTTACTCTACAACAGACATCACCACTTCCGCTCTAGCCTTAGCAGATGCGTTGGCCATCGCCCTCTCTGAGCGAAAGGGATTCAACACTGAGGATTTTGCCAGCCTGCACCCGGGGGGGAAGTTGGGCAAGAGGTTGATGCGGGTGGAAAATCTGATGCACACAGGCGATCAGGTTCCACGCGTAGACGTCAATACCCCGATGCGTGACGTGATTTACGAGATCTCCCGGAAAGGGCTGGGAATGACCTGCGTAGTGAAAGAGGAAGGGATTATTGCGGGGATTATCACGGATGGGGACTTGCGCCGTTTACTGCAGCGGGAAGAGAACATTCTCATCAAGACGGCAGGCGAATGCATGAATCCTCACCCCCGGATGATCGACCGCGGCGCTCTGGCTGTGACTGCACTCCAAATCATGGAAGAGCGGAAGATCACTTCCCTGCCAGTCGCCAGCGAGACCGGCAAAATTGAAGGCGTGCTCCATCTCCACGACCTGTGGGAGATGCAGATGTTCTAAGCGGCAAAGGGGACAAAGAGGGCAGGAAGGGTCGGGCACGGTACCAACGGTCCGAGCTTGAATCAGGATTTCGAGGAAATCACCAGGATCGTCGGCTTCAAGAGCCGACGGATGGTTCACTCCCCCTTCCACGTGGCTACGAGGTAGTCACGATTCATCCGGGCAATGAAATCGAGGCTGATCTCCTTGGGGCAGACCGCCTCGCAGGAGCCGATATTGGTGCAGTTGCCGAAACCGGCCTCATCCATGGCCTTGACCATGCTCATGACCCGGCGCTCCTTTTCCACCTCTCCCTGCGGCAGGTTTCTCAGGTGGGCCACTTTGGCTGCAACAAACAGCATGGCCGAGGCGTTCTTGCAAGCCGCCACACACGCGCCGCAGCCGATGCAGGCTGCCGCGTCCATGGCACGCTCGGCTTTCTCCTTGGGAACCGGAATGGAGTTAGCTTCACAGGCCTGGCCGGTAGATACGGAGACGAAGCCGCCGCACTGGATGATCCGGTCCAGAGGGTTCCGATCCACGATCAGGTCCTTGATCACCGGAAAAGGCCGGGCCCGCCAGGGTTCGATAGTGATCGTCTGGCCATCGCGAAAATGCCGCATGTGGAGCTGACAAACCGTCGTGCCCCGGTGGCCGCCATGAGGGATACCGTTGATCACCAGCGAGCATGTCCCGCAAATGCCTTCGCGGCAGTCGGAGTCAAAGGCAATGGGTTCTTCCCCGCGGGAGATTAAACCCTGATTGACGACGTCCAGCATCTCCAGAAACGACATGTCCGGGATGATGTTCCTGGCTTGGTATCCCACCAACCTTCCGGGAGCTTGAGCGTTCTTCTGACGCCAGACTTTCAAAGTGAGATTCATTACTTGTAGCTCCTTTGGGCCATCTTCAGCTCCTCGTACACCAAGGGTTCCTTGTGGAGCAGTGGGGGTTTACCTTCCCCCTGGTATTCCCAGGCTGCCACATACGAGAAGTGCTCATCATCCCGCAGAGCCTCACCGTCCTCGGTCTGGAACTCTGTGCGAAAATGTCCGCCGCAGGATTCACTGCGGGTCAAGGCGTCCAGGCACATCAATTCGGCAAATTCCAGGAAGTCCGCTACCCGACCGGCTTTCTCGAGATCCTGGTTCAGGTCGGCACTTTCACCAGCGACCACCACGTTCTCCCAGAACTCTTGCCGAAGCTCCGGGATCCGCTTGAGTGCCTCCTGCAGCCCGGCTTGGTTCCTGGCCATTCCGCACTTTTCCCACAACAGGTGGCCGAGTTCGCGATGGAAGGACGTAACCGTGCGTTTTCCTTGAATATTCAATAGTTTCTTGGTTCTGCTCGAGACCTCGTCCTCCACTTTCTGAAATTCCGGATGGCTTGTCGGGATTTTCACCTGTTTGACTGAAGCAAAGTAGTTCCCGAGGGTGTATGGCAGGATAAAATATCCGTCGGCCAGTCCCTGCATCAGCGCGCTAGCCCCCAGGCGGTTGGCCCCATGGTCGGAGAAATTGGCTTCGCCGATCACAAACAGCCCGGGTACATTGCTCATGAGGTCATAATCGACCCACAGTCCACCCATGGTGTAGTGGACCGCCGGGTAAATTCGCATGGGGGTTTCGTAGCCATTCTCCCCTGTGATCCGTTCGTACATCTCGAACAGGTTGCCGTAGCGTTCGACGATAGTGTCCTTGCCCAACCTCCGAATAGAGTCGGCAAAGTCGAGGTAGACCCCCAGACCGCTCGGCCCGACTCCCCGTCCCTCGTCGCAGACCTCCTTGGCCGCACGGGAGGAAATGTCCCGCGGAGCCAGATTGCCGTAACTGGGATACTTGCGCTCCAGGCAGTAGTCCCGCTCTTCTTCGGGGATCTGCTGTGGGGGGCGCTTATCCCCTTTCGTCCTGGGAACCCAAACACGTCCGTCGTTGCGGAGGGATTCCGACATCAGGGTCAATTTCGACTGGTGCTCGCCGCTGACCGGAATACAGGTCGGGTGAATCTGGGTGTAGCAGGGGTTGGCAAAAGCAGCTCCTCGTTTAAAAGCCCGAAAAATTGCCGTGGTGTTGCACCCCACCGCGTTGGTCGAGAGAAAAAAAACGTTGCCGTATCCGCCGGTACCCAGGACAACGGCATCAGCGGAATGAGAGGAAATCTTTCCGCTGACCAGGTCCCGGACTACGATCCCCCGGGCCACCCCATCCACCACGACGAGGTCGAGCATTTCCGTCCGCGGATGCATCTGCACCTGGCCCAATCCTATTTGCCGAGAGAGGGCCTGGTAGGCCCCCAGCAGCAATTGCTGTCCTGTCTGACCCCGCGCGTAGAACGTTCGGGAAACCTGGGCGCCCCCAAAAGAGCGGTTGGCCAGCAATCCGCTGTATTCGCGGGCAAAAGG
Source organism: Terriglobia bacterium (assembly GCA_041484625.1). Classification (GTDB taxonomy): domain Bacteria; phylum Acidobacteriota; class Terriglobia; order Versatilivoradales; family Versatilivoraceae; genus JBGPHY01. The sequence continues at coordinate 2,927 of JBGPHY010000361.1, forward strand.
GACACCTTGGGCGACGCACTGGTCAATGATGTTGACACTGACCTGGGCTAGCCGATATACATTGGCCTCCCGCGCACGGAAGTCGCCACCCTTGACAGTGTCATAGAACAACCGGTAGACGCTGTCGCCGTCGTTCGGATAATTCTTGGCGGCGTTGATTCCACCCTGGGCGGCAATGCTGTGAGCGCGGCGTGCGCTGTCCTGATAACAGAAGCACTCCACGCTGTACCCCAGTTCAGCCAGGGTGGCTGCAGCGGAACCACCGGCCAGCCCGGAGCCCACCACAATAACCGAAAATTTCCGCTTATTGGCGGGGTTGACCAGCTTCATTTCCAATCGATACTTGTCCCACTTTTTCTCGAGGGGACCACTAGGGATTTTAGCGTCCAGGTTCATAGTCTCAAGGCTCAGTCATCTGGGGAGATTAGAGTTCTCAATGCCTCACTGGGGCTGGAAATGATGGCCCGGATTGGAGATCTGAGAGTTCCTTGGGGGCAGTCTTCGAAAACCGTGCAACTGACTGACCGGGAACTTCCCTCACCACCCCACCGAGGACGGCGAGGGGAATCGACGTATTCCCGATGAAAATCAGAACGGCTGCGGCTTTGGCAAACCGATCGATCACCGAGCAAGTTCGCTTCCGGATCCCAAGGGATTGAAATGTGCTGCTGACACCGTGGCTCAAGTGGAGACACAACAAGCCCACAGAGAGGATATAAAAGAAAGAAACCCATGGATGAGAGAAGCCCCGGACCATCATTTCGTAGACATCATGCCGGCCCTGGGCATCTCGCAGTTGCAGGTATTCAGGATTGGTGGTTCCAACCGTGAATTGGAGCAAATGATAAACCACAAAGGAAAAGATCATCAAACCACTGATGAGGATGGTTCGTGAGGCCAGGCTCGAGGCCGCTGGTTTCCCCAGAGAGTAGCCGACGGGGCGGGCACGTCGATTCTCCAGGGCCAGTTGAATAGCTAGCGTAATATGCAGGACAGCCAGCAGCAACAGGCCCAGCCGCGCCGTCCACAACAGCAACGGTTTGGATTTCAGGAATTCCGCATAATGGTTGATCGGGTCGGGCCCTAGAAAAATCTGAAGGTTTCCCAACATGTGGACAATCACAAAGAGGAACAGCCCCAAACCCGTAACAGCGACAATGATCTTCCTGCCCACCGAGGACTTGAATATGTTATTGACGATGTTCATGACGGCTGAGTCCAATTCTGGTCAAAAATGTTTGTGGGAGTATGGCAATTCCCCGAGGGATTTTGCAACAGGGAAAAAGGAGTGAGCAGGTGTCAGGCCCCAGGTATGAGATGTCAGGTGACAGGTGACAGCTTGCGTATCGTGGCAAAGGGACCTGGCGATGAGAACGGATGAGTTCCAAACAGCGGAATCATGATGAGAATGACGCTTGTCGAGAACAGAATAAGAACCAGACTGATTTCAACCCAGCCCTGACACCTGGAACCTGAAACCTGGCACCTCGCAGCTTACACTTTCACTCTACCCCTCGTACTGGCCAACAACCACTATTCCCAGGAGAAGAATCCCGCCAGGTTTCTGTGGGATCTTGACCTTTAAACACCAATGGTTCATGTCATCTTTTTCCACGGAAGCCTCATTGATGGAGTCCGGCGGAGAAGTCATCAGGAGATTGGCAGGATGGTTTGTCCCGGTAGCCTTTCTGCTCAATGCCACCACCTCATTGAAACTCAATTCGGCATCCGGGTCCTTGGTGTCGTCACCGACAGGGATCAAGAGCAGGAAGTCCAGGATGGGGGACACTCCCATATGATTGCCATCCTGCAAAACATTAGCATAGCGAAGGGTATACTTGCCGGCCTTGATGGGCTGACCCCGATAATCGGTGGCTTCTGATGGGAACTTGATCACTCCAACCAGGCTGCCCGTATGCAAGCTCTGGTACTTGGCACTGGTAGAGGCTGGCTTATTCAAGTTCGCAATTTCCTTGCGAATCCATACCTCACACCAAACCTTTCCGGAATCGTCGACGATCCGGTAACCCACCGACTGCAGTGCACTTCCGAGCGTGCTGGTAAGTCCTTCCGCCGGCGAATTAGTTTTCTCCAACTTGTAGTTGGCCGCTCGTGACTCACTCCCTAGCAGGAACCAGACCAGGATGAACCCAAACGCAACCAGAAAATGTTTCATTGGAATCATTTCCTCTCCCTGAAATTGTCTCTTGTTAAGAATAACCTAAAACCGATTTCAGGTTAAGGGCAAAGGCGGAAGAGGGGGGCCGAAGCTGTTTCCCTCCCCCTTTTTTGGCAGGTCGAAATTGTCTAGCCCTACTTCATAGCAACATCTGTTTCTTCATGGTCGAAGACGCCGATAAAAGCGCTTCTCCTGTCGTTGAGCTTCCAATTGACATTTAATCCTTGACCGTTGAATTCATCCTGCAAAGTAAAGGCCGGCATAGCGTGGGCCAGCTGGGTAAGGGGCGAGTAATAAGTGATCTCATTACCGCAGAGGTGGTCCTTCCCTCCTAGGCAACGAGTTTCGATCCGGGCCAGGAAGCCGGCTTCCAGCTTAGCACACCCGTGAGGTTGACCTTCGCCGATCTCCATTTTAATCGGAGCGGTTTCCACCCGAACCAGGTTCTTCAGCAGTTCCGGAGCCATCGATTGGGCAAAGCTCTGCAGCGCATCGCGCTGTACGGGAGTAGCGGCAGAATCCAGGATCAACACAGCGTGCGCCGGATAAGGGTTATGAAAAGGGTCCCCCAGGGTCGAACTGGCTTTGACCACTCCCACCACGCTTAATCCCTTCAAGGGAACCCCATTCCAGGCTCCCTCATTGATGCGCCAGGCCATAATGGCCTGATCCCCGGCAAGCCCCATTTCCGAATTAGCGATGCAGGCCCCGGTATAGATGTCGGCACTGCGGGTCTCGAGGTAATCCCCCTTTATTGCCGATGCCTGCGCTACCGTTGCCATGGCCAAAACAACGCAACAGCTACCGGCCAACATTCTCATTCTATTCATAGTGTATTCCTCCTCAAATACGTCTCTCGGTGCAAATGTCTTAGATCTGATTAACTTCAGTATAACGGAAGACAGAGTGGAATTGAAGAGAGTTGATCAGCCAACGGGGATAGGCCGTCTGAAATTCAGGGGAATGGATGAACGACCAGCCTTTATGATGGGAGCTCCAATGGAGCATTCTACCCCTCTTGAATCATTCTCCGGTGGGAATTGTTGCTTTGACCCTTTGGCGAGTTGATCCTGCGGAACCATGTTCACCTCCATCGAAATCTCCCCCCTGTTGGTGAACTTGATTGCATTGCTCAACAGGTTGACCAGGACCTGACGGAATCGAAGGGGGTCGCCTTGCA
>JBGPHY010000362.1:0-6284 GCA_041484625.1 Terriglobia bacterium
CCCCTGAAAGGGCTCCACAAAGCTGGGATGATTGTGGGACTCGATCTTGAAGGCGATGGCATAGTCATCACCCACATCAATGATCCCTGCGTTTTCTCCCGGCCCTTGAATGACCCTCGGCCCCCGCGTGGGGAGCCGCTGCAAGTGGACTTTGGAACTCTTGTAGCTGCAGTGCTCGCTCCACATCACGCTAAAGATCCCCAATTCGGTGAGGTTGGGCGAACGATTCAGGATCTTCACGATTCGCTGGTATTCCTCGGCTGTTAACCCGTGCCGCTTGATGATTTCCGGAGTGATCTGGGTGTCTGTAATCATAAATGATCAGGATGAGGCGGAGGGTAGAGGGCAATAGAGCGGTGCAAATCCTCTATCACCCTGGCACCTGAAACCTGACGCCTGTTTAAGAGTGCACAAAAGATCTCACCATCGATTCAAAAATGCGAATCCCGTCGTCGCTGCCCAACAGGGGCTCGCTGGCCCGCTCAGGATGGGGCATCATCCCCAGGACATTCCGGCCGGCGTTGCAGATGCCGGCAATATTATGCAAAGACCCATTGGGGTTGGAAGCCTCGGTGATCTCTCCTACAACCGTACAATAGCGGAAGATGACCTGCCCGTTCGCTTCCAGTTCCTGCAGGGTCCGGGAATCCGCGAAGTAGTTACCTTCCATGTGACCGATCGGAATGTAAAGAATCTCCCCCTTCCTCAGGCTCGAAGTATACGGCGTCTGGTCGGACTCCACGCGGATGTGAAGGAACTGACAGACGTACTTGAGCCCTTTGTTTTTCAGCATGGCCCCCGGCAATAAGCCGGCTTCCAGGAGAATCTGAAATCCGTTGCAGATCCCGATTACCAACCCACCCCCCGCGGCGAACTTCCTGACCGATTCCATGACGGGGGAGAATCTGGCAATTGCGCCAGTTCGCAGGTAATCGCCGTAGGCAAAACCACCCGGCACCACAATGGCATCACAGTCAGCCAGACTGCCCGACTGGTGCCAGATAAACTGGACTGGTTCTCCCAGAACCTTGCTCACCATATGGTAGACATCATGCTCGCAGTTGCTGCCCGGAAAGTTGATCACCCCGAATTTCATAGGACCGTTTTTTCAAGTGAATCTGGACCCATCATTAACAGACCCACACCGACAGACACCGCGTAGAAGATAGCCGAAAGCGGTTAGTGGTCGTGACTCTTCACTCAAGCACGTAACTGAACTCTTCGATGACCGGGTTGGTCAGCACACTGCGGGCCATCTTTTCCACCTCCTGTTGAGCAGCATCCCGACTCAGTCCGGATCCCAAGTCTATGAGAAAGAACTTGCCCTGCCGGACGTCCTGGACACTGCTGTACCCCAGGGTGCGCAAGCTGTTATGAATTGTCTTCCCCTGGGGATCGAGGACACTCGTCTTCAAACTCACAAAGACCTTAGCTTTCATTGAAACCTGGACGATCCTTTCTGCAGATGAGTCCATCTGCCCGCGTGACAGCCCCCTCAAGATCGGTAGACCCTTTTGAAGATGTAGTCTACATGACGCAACTGGTGTTTGAGGTCAAAAATCTTCTCGATCTCTGCCGGGGGCAGATGCCTCGAGATGTCCGGATCCCCGAGGACCAGGGTCCGAAAATCGCCTTCATTAGCCCACACCCTCATGGCGTTTCGCTGAACCCAGGCGTAGGCCTGCTCTCGTGAGGCCCCTTGATGTGTCAGATCCAGCAGGAGCTGTCCTGAGAAGACCAGGCCTTTCATGAGATTGAGATTCTCCAGCATGCGTTCAGGGTAAACGTGCATTCGCTCCACCAGGGCGGCTGTCTTGTTTAACAGGTAGTCCACCAGAATTGTGGAGTCCGGAAGGATGACGCGTTCCACCGAGGAATGGGAGATGTCGCGCTCGTGCCAGAGGGTCACGTTTTCCAGGGCCGCCTGCAGGTTGGAACGAACCAGTCGGGCTAGACCACAGATCTGTTCGCTGGTCACCGGGTTGCGCTTGTGGGGCATGGCCGAGGAGCCTTTCTGCCCGGGGGAAAAGTACTCCTCCACCTCGCGGACTTCCGTTCTCTGCAGTCCGCGAATCTCAGTGGCGATTTTCTCCAGGCTGCAGGCGATCAGCGCCAGGGCCGCCATGAACTGGGCATGTCGGTCGCGCTGGACGATCTGTGTGGAAATGGGGTCAAACTGAAGGCCGAGTTTGGCGCAGACCGCCTCTTCAATGTCAGGATCCAGATGAGCGAAAGTCCCTACCGCGCCGGAGAGTTTGCCCACCAGCACGGCATCGATGGCGTCCTGGAGTCGCTTCTGGTTGCGCCGGGCCTCTTCATGCCAAACGGTCAGTTTCAGACCGAGGGTGGTGGGTTCGGCATGAATGCCATGGGTCCTTCCGATCATCACCGTGTCTTTGTAGCGGTAAGCTTGTTTCTTCAGGATCTCCACCAGCACGGCCAGATCCTCCACCAGGATTTGGGAAGCCTCCTTTAACTGCAAAGCCAGGGCGGTGTCGACGACATCTGAAGAGGTCAAGCCGTAATGGACATAGCGCGATTCCGCTCCGACAAACTCAGCCACCGATGTGGTAAATGCGATGACGTCATGCTTGACTTCCTTTTCGATCTCCTCGATCCGCTGGACGTTGAAGTTGGCCTTGTTTTTGATCACCTGGACCGCCTCACTAGGAATGATCCCCTTCCCGGACAAAACCTCGCAGGCCGCAATTTCCACTTCAAGCCATTTCCGGAACTTATTCTCTTCCGACCAGATCGCCCCCATTCGGGGTCGAGTGTAACGTCGAATCACGATAGTTCTCTCTTTCGCTTTCGTTCTATGGCGCTCTCTTACAACTCAATCTTGGGGATCGGCTCAGCCCGGCTGGCCAACCAGAGATTTTGAACGTTGAAATTCCTCCGCTCCAGGGCCGACTCAGCCACCATTCGGGCAATATCCGGATGATTGTTGTTCTCACTGAGATGGGCCAGTACTACGTAGCAAGCCCTCCCGTCGAAGCTCTCCTCAAAGAATTGGCCTACCACATCGTTCGACAGGTGGCCCTGCCGTCCCATGATGCGCTGTTTCAGAAACCAGGGATATGGTCCGGAACGAAGCATCTCCAGATCATGATTGGATTCCAGCACGATCACATCGCACCCCTTCAACCGATGGATCACCAGTTCGGTCATGTAACCCAGATCCGTGACATGTCCGAGTCTTAACCCTTCTGCCTCAAAGATAAATGCGAGCGGATCGACTGCATCGTGGGGCACACTAAAGGGGGAAATGCTCAGGTCGCCAATGGTGAAGGTCTCCCCCGCACGGATCATTTCAACTTTGCGGAGAGAGATTTCTGGGGGAAGGACGCTCAAAGTAGTCTCGGCAATGTAGACTGGAACATTGCGTGTGGAGAGCAAACCAGGGAGGCCATGGATATGATCGGTATGCTCGTGGGAGATGACAATGGCGTCAATAGAATCCAGAGCTTCCCCGACCTGCTGCAACCGCCTGGAGGTTTGAAGTCGACTGAATCCTCCATCCAGCAAGAGTCGGGTTTTCGATGTCGAGATGAAGGTGCAGTTCCCTGAACTGCTGCTGCCCAGGACAGAGATCTTCAGCGACACCGGCGCCCCGCTTGCTGGATATGCATGTTTCTTCCCGAATTCAGCATCGTCAGCATTCCATTCAACTCGAAGGATTTTTTAGAGCAGTATCGCCGATCTGTCAATACGAAATGCGGTCAGCCAACGTTTGACCAGCGGCGAGTTACGAACAGGAATCGGGAGCGTCCTGACTCGCCATTCCCCCGTTCATAAACAGCCTCTTCGACCGACCTTCAGCCCACCTCCCACAGATCCCTTGCCCCTTGTCACTTTCCGCTAATTGCAGTCCAACTACTCCCATGTAATCTTGAATCCGTCGAGGTTTCCCAGAACCGTAAGCGCAATCTGGCGAGTTTCGAAAAAGCCTTGCGCCAAGCGTTGAATATCTTCCGAGCTGACCGCTTCGATGTGACTTATCAACTCGTCGAGCGAGTAGTAATTGCCGAAGTACATTTCCTGCCGGGCCAGGTTCGACATCCGGCTGGAGGTGGATTCCAGACTCAGCATCAGGCTGCCCTTCAAGTAATCTTTGGCCCGGCGGAGTTCTTCCGGGTCAATCGATTGTTTCTTCAAGTTTCGAAATTCATCCACTATGAGGTCTACGACCCTGCCGGTAGTTTCCAGTGACGTCCCGGCATAGACATAAAGGCAGCCAGTATCCCGATAGGAGTTCAACCCGGAATAAATGGCGTAGGCAAGCCCCTGCTTCTCTCGGATATTTTGGAAAAGCCGGGAACTCATCCCTCCACCCAGAATCGTGTTCAAGATGTAACAGGTATAGCGGTCTTCGTGTGAAAGGGGATAGGAAGGGACCCCCATGCAGATGTGAACCTGCTCCAGTTCCTTCTTGCTGCGGATGGTAATGCGACTGTGGGTGTGAGCGGGCACAGCGGAATAGCCGTTTCGCTGTGCCAGGATCGACCCGAACTTACTGCGGACCAGGTCCAATACCCGGTCCGGATCCAGGTTTCCGGCCGCGGAAATTATGATCGTTCCGGGGGTGTAGTATTCCTGAAAGAACTGAAGAACCCGTTCCCGTTCCAGGCGGGAAATGGTTTGCTTGGTTCCCAGAATGGGGCGACCCAGCGGTTGGTCTTTCCAGAAATTCTGCATGAAGATCTCATGGACCAGATCATCCGGAGTATCCTCTACCATTTTGATTTCTTCCAAGATGACCCCACGTTCCTTCTCCATGTCGCCAGGATCGAACTTGGGATTGAGCACCAGGTCCGAAAGGATATCGAAGGCCAGAGAAAGATGCTCATCCAAAACCTTGGTGCTGTAACAGATGGTTTCTTTGGCCGTGAAAGCGTCCAGGTGTCCACCGATAGAGTCAACTTGCCGGGCAATGTCCTCTCCGGTCCGATGGGCGGTGCCTTTGAAAAGCAGGTGCTCAATGAAATGGGCTACCCCGTTTACCTCAGGGACCTCGTTGCGGGACCCAATCTTGAGCCAGATTCCCAGGGAGATTGACCGGACATGGGGCATCCGTTCGGTTAGGATGGTAAGGCCATTCTCTAGAACATCTTTCCTGATTTCGTTCATGTACGTAGATGACCTTTTGGGTTGTCCCAGGAGCTTTTGCCTGAAGTGCTGCGTCAATGGGAATGAGAATTGAAAGCGTGAACTCAACAGGTTGGATGCACGCAATCAGCACTAGTAAAATACCACAATTAAACGTCATTTTCAAATTGAATACCGAAAGTTGAGTTTATTAATATATTGATAATAAATACCTTATATAAAATATCTGGAGATTAGCAAACGGCTTGGACGCAGGCGACCTGCACCTGTCCGGTTCCGGCACCGACACGGAATGCCCATGCCCCTGCGTTGTGGTAAGTGCTTGTTTCAATGAGCCGTAAGGGTTTCTTATAGCGGAAGGGGGCCGCTTCTCTTTCTTCTCTTATGACACCCGTGTGACTGCCATATCACCCAAATCAGGGTCTAGCCGTTGGCTTCCCCTCTTGTAATCGGCTCAACACCTCTCCCAACTCTCCGACTTCCACCGGTACCCCATCCTGATAAGCTATGGTGAGGTTGCCAAAAGGGGAGACCTTCGAACCTGGGGTCAGGATTCCAACCAGATTCAACGGGTCCGACGAAGAAACCAAAGTCATCGCACTCATTCGCGGAGACTCCCTGCGAAGGGATCGCAAAGCCTCAACCGCCACGGGCAGGGCAAATTGTTCGCCGGGAAATCCAGCCACGAATCGTCCTCCCCGAATTTCACCACGGGCTTCCATTCTCCAATAGATTTTCAAAAGGCTTCGCCATCCCGGATAAAGTGTCTCCCGAGATAGCACCTCCCGGATGACAATTCCATACCTGCGGAGGTATTGCCGGGCCAAGGCTTCGGCAGCAGGTGGGCTCTCGCCCAGGTTTCCCATTCCTCGAGCGGGCTCAGCCAGACGAGAGTTTATCCTTGTGGAAAAAGGTGGTTCGAGTGAGGATGAGGGGCCTCTTATTGAGTCAGTGTCTACTGCCCCTAAAGGTCGTCGCAGTAGGGACCATCGCCCTACTGGCATCATCCGGCCAGGTGAGGCTTTGCCTTTGACGACTCGCAACCGCTGGGCCGGAAGACGCCTTTTTTGAGGGGACAGTAAAAGCGTTCGTAATCCTGCGACTCCATCACCTGTGACAAGGCCCCGACTGACTAATTCCCATAATGCATCCTCCACTTCCGCAGCCAGCCTGCC
>JBGPHY010000363.1:0-6275 GCA_041484625.1 Terriglobia bacterium
CGTACGAGGCTCAGGTCATGGCCTTCGCGCAGGCAATACGGTTTCGGACCATCGCCACCCACCTGCCCAGGCTCTCCAAAAAACGCTCAGCAAGCAGCCCCATCGGAGATGAGCTTTGGGGTCAAAAGCCGCGATTTTCAGGAGCTATTCGGCCAGTACTTTGACAACCTTTTTCTCTGGCAGCTAATCTTACTCATGGAAAGGCCGGAAGTATCATCATGAGAAAATACATTTACCTGCGGACTCTGCCTCTTCTGATTACCTGTTTGGTTACGCCAGGCCTGTGCCGATCCGAATCAGCGCGCCCGTCTGCAGCATCCGGGCACTCTTTTTGCGGGACTTATCCGGGCCGGATTTATGATGAACTTCACAAAGCCAGGGAGCTGCGTCAGATCCGAGAAGGGCGAAGATCGCGGCCCTCCCTCACCGCGAGCAAAAGAGCCACCCAGGACATCGGCAACATTGCCATTATTGAAGACGACAGCAGCATCATCTCTCCCGCCATTCCGTTTGATCTTGCCGGCCAGCAACTAAGACTGATCCCGAGTGGCACGGGGACTTATTCATTGAGCCGCCAGCCCGGTACCATCAATCAGAGTTTCGGCACAAAGCTTCCTCTGACCGATGATGACTTTCAACAATTCTCCTTCCCAGCAGGCTTTCAATTCCCATTCTTTGGAACCAAATACGGCAGTGTCTTCATCAACTCAGACGGCAACGTTACGTTTACTCAAGGTGACGCAGCCCACACTGACCGGAATCTGAGCCGCTTTAATGGAGGCGCGCCCCGAATTGCGGTTATTTTTGAGGATTTGCACCCCACGCTGGGAGATGGCGGGGTTTACTATAATTCGTTCCCAGATCGGTTCCTGATTACCTGGGCACGTATCCGGGAATGGGAAGGCACCACGCCGAACACCGCTCAGTTGGCCTTGTTTCCCGACGGGTCTATTGAACTCACCTACGGGACTGTGACATCTTCGACATTTATCGTAGGGTTGTCGCCCGGCCAGAACCTACAGTCGGCCAACCTGGTTGACCTCAGTGCCTCAACAGGGACTTTACCTTCGGGTCCAGTCGCCGAGAGTTTTTCCGGTGACACGAATATCGACTTTACAGCATTGGCGAAACAGTTTTACCAGACGCACCCGGACGAATATGACCAACTGGCCGTATATGCCAACTTCCCCTATTCCCTTGGAGGAGACGCTTTTGCCTATGAAGTTACCGTCAAGAATGATATCCAGGGAATCGATGCGGGTCTCTATGACTACAGCGGGGAATTTGGAAGCGCAGGGAGGCTGCAAAGTTATCTGGCCCTCAACCAGCTGGCCGTGTTCCCGGACAATCCGGATACTATTGCCGTTCGTACTTATTCCACGGTGGCTGTCCTGGCTCACGAAACGGCACACCGATGGTTAGCCTACCCTCACTTCAGGTCCGGCAGCACAATCAGCAGTGATTTACTGGGTTACCAGCAGGCCCACTGGAGCTTCTTCTTCAATGCCGATGCTTCTTTGATGGAAGGTCATCTGATTCAGGACAACGGGAACGGGACGTTTACTGTAGAAGCCGTAACGAACCGTTTTGGCAAACTGGACCAATACCTCATGGGCCTCCGCAGCGCCTCGGATGTGGGCCCTCTGTTCTATGTGAAACCTGCGCCTGGAACCCATCGGGTTGCCTCAGATGTCACAGATGCCTCAGACGTTGGTTTGACCATTAGTGGGACCCGAGCGGATCTCTCGGTGTATGACATTATTGCGGCTACCGGAGCGCGAATCCCCGACACCGTTTCGTCCCCCAAAGCTTACCACCAGGCCACGATTCTGCTGGTGTCCCAAGGTACGTCTCCTTCCGCATCCGAGCTGGATAAGCTGACTCGACTCCAGCAACGCTTTCAGCAGTATTACACTCAGGCCAGTGATGGGTTGGGTACCCTGGATCTCTCCTTGAATGCTATTCCGATTGTGCCGACCATCACGGAGATTGCTCCCGTCTCGGGATCGACGCAGGGGAACACCCGGGTTTACATTTCAGGCAACAGTTTCCAGAATGGAGCCACGGTCACGGTCGGTGCATCTGCGGCCACGGATGTCCGGGTTGTGAGCCCGTCACTGGTCATTGCCACTACCGGTCCTGGCTCTGCAGGAGCAGTCAATGTTACGGTGACAAATCCGGATGCACAATCAGCCACGCTTCCTGGGGCTTACACGTATCGCACGCTTGCTCCGGTAGCAGTTTCCCTCTCCGCTTTGCGAATTCCGTATGTTGTGGACTCCCTCTTTTTCAGGTCTAACCTGGGAATAAACAATCCGAATCCATTGGCCGCCACTGTTCGAATTTTCCAGTTGGATCCCAACGGCCTGCTGAGTAATCCATCGGCCACGGTGACAGTGCCCCCCAATGGTTATTACCAGATAAACAATCTGCCGCGCTACCTGGAGGGGGTGGGCACATTGACGGGACGTGAAGGTTCGCTGATCCTGGAGTCGGATCAATCGATTCGGGCCTTTGTGTCCCAGATCGATAACCAGAGTGGAGACCCCAGCATTCTGGATGGCATCCGAGATGGGGCCGACCGGCTGATCTTGCAGTCGGCTGCCAACACGGGGCCATTTCGATCGACCCTGGTGGTTCTCAACCTCTCCTCGAACCAGGCCCTGCTAGACATTGTTGCACTCAGCCGCGACAGCGGACGGCCCGTTGGGACTCCCCTGAGGAACCTGGCCATTTCCGGTAGTGGCTTCATTTCCTATGACAATATTCTGGGAGCTTTGTCGGTTCCCGATTCCTACGGGCCGGTAGAAATCCGTTCCACCAACGGAGCTGTGCTGGCGGCTGTCTCCCGAGTTTCCGGAGTCGGTGCGAACACGAGCGGATTCTTTGTCGCACAGGTTGAGACCTCTGGATCTCGATCGGAAATCATCCCGTTCGTGATCGACACCACGGCGTTTCGAACCAATCTCGGCTTGAATAACTTCGGAACAACCACTGCCAACGTCCGGATCTCGCTGGTCGGGGCTGACGGCACCACCCAGGCGTCCACTGCCTCCCCCATTCAAGTGGCCCCCCTGGGATCCGTTCAAATCAATAGCATCCTGCAATTCCTTTCGGGTGGTTCGGGAGTCACCAATCGAGAGGGGTACCTTCAGATCACATCGGACCAACCGATCAAAGCATATGCCACCCAGATTGACAACACTTCGCAGGACCCGAGCATTGAGAACAGTACCAGCAGAGGAGGCAGTCACTTGTTGTTGAAGTCGTCCGCAAATTCGAATTTTGAATCCACTCTGGTGATTGTCAATCCGAATGATTCAGCAGTCACCGTCACCGTGAATTCACTTCAAGGAGACGCCACTGAAAACGGTAAAATCACGGGTTCCCGATCCATTGATATCTCTGCGAACGGGTATTTTGCCGCCGAGAATATCCTGCAGGCCGTTGGAGCTTCCAGCGTTTTTGGCCCCATTGAGATTCTCTCGACAGCAGGCAGGCCTGTGATTGCGGTCTCTCGCGTCTATAGCGTGGGCGGTCACACCAGCGGATTTTTCAACGCGGAAGCACTCCCTTGAAGAAGCGTGTCAATAGCTGATGTTCGCCAATCTCGATTTCCGTATGCCAGGCGTTCCTACTTTCCGGTACTGGCGGCGAACTTGACTTGCCAGGCCACAGCTTCCTTCTGTCCTTTGAAACTGACCTTGAGCGAGTGCCCGGTTAGTTCATGCTGCACTGGGACCTTGGCCCCTTGGGCTGTCGCCTGGGTCTGGGAGACGGCCACTCCCTCGGGAACATAGACGAAGAGGGTATAATCCTCTCCGGGCACAGTTTCCGACGAACCGCGCAACTCGGTTCTCGATGTATCCCAGGCCTGGTCCAGGATCGAATAGGCCCCGGTGATGTGCCGGGAGATTCCGATCAACTGGGGTCTATTGAGAACCGGGTGGATCTGCAACACTCGGGTATCGTGCGGCTCAACTTCAACTCTCATCCTGTCCTTGAACACACCCAGCAGCTGCTGGTTCCAAAAGTCGAAGGCGATATAGGATGAGCCGCTGCTGAGGCCCAGCTTATCGGCGAAAGACAACTCCCTGGTAACCGTTCCGCTCCGCCAGTTGGTCAGGCCCACGACATCATACACCCCCGACTTGGCATTCACCTTTAAATCCAGGACCTCCGGGTAGTTGTGGATGTAATAGTCTGGCGTGGTATGTTTGAAAATGTCCCACTGCATGTTGGTCCCGCGGCTGAAGAGGTCGACGGGAAGGATGGGCACGGTGGGCAACGTCTTCTTCAACAGGGCGACTCTCTCCTCCGGCAGTTCGGACATTACACTGGCCATGGGATAGGCGACACCCGACAAGGAGACGTACGTCACGACAGTGCGCGCTTCTGCCATCGTGACCCCGAAACCCACCATGGGGTCCTCGCGGGTGCGAGCTGTCTGAACGACCCGTGGATCCCTCTTCTTGGTGGCTTCCTCCACAGTCATTGGGGGTAACAATTCCATTCCCTCACCGGGCATTACGTATACAACCAGGTGATTCAAGAACGCGTTCGCGTTGATGGAACTGAACAGGGCATACATGCCTTGCCAGCTGTTATAAAGGTCGTGCCCGGTGAAGTAGGAATTGAAGTACCCGATCCCATTCAGCGGCGTCCCAGCCGGACATCCCTCGATGAATCGCTTGGGGCCGATCGTTTCACGAATCAGTTTAGTTCGGTTCCGATAAGCGACGAGGGGATCGATGGATTTGTCGAAGAGCTTATCCCCATCGATTCCCGGTGCGTACTTGGCAACGGCATGCTCGCCGTCAAACTTGTAATACTCGAAGCCCCAGTCATCCAAAGTGCTGAACTCCTTCTTGAGGAATGCAAGCACTTCGGGATTCGTGGAATCCAACGTTGGCGTGCGGTAATCAAGGACAATCTTTCCGTCCTTGAAACGCAAATACCAATCCGGATGCTGTTCCACCGCTCCCGCATACGCATTGGGGACGATCCACAAACCAGCATGCAGGCCCTTGGACCTGATGTAGTTTGCCAGCCACTGTGGCCCGTGGGGGAATTTCGCCTGGTCCCACTTCTCAATCCAGAAATGCTCTCCTTGGGTCCCCCGGTCGTAACCGTCATCTAACTGAACGTATTCAAAACCGTACGGCTTCAGGTTCTGGGCGATCCAGTCAGTGTTTCGGACAATGTCCTCCTCATTGACCTCATCATAGTAACTGGTCCAACTGCTCCAGACCATCGGTGCCCTGCTGAAATACGAATCGTCAAACGGGACATAGTAGGGGACACCCAGCGTCTTTGTGAAATAATCCGGAACCAGGCGCACCACGGTGTTGCCGGGCACGGGGATAGTGAGCTCAAGCAGATCCGGATTTTGCCGGCTGCGTTGCATCAGGGTCTGGTCTGAGAAGCTGATGACAGTGGCGGTTTTTCGATCAAAGAGACTGTGGAGATTGGAACTCGACACCTGCCCCAAAGCAAAAGTCATGCACTCGGGATTTCGGCGTGGAAGAAAGGAGGGGTTTCGCGTTTCACTCCCGCCGTAACTGCCAACGACCTCATTGGTTCCCACCCAGTCGACCGGCACTCCCTAAGGGTCCAATATACGGGCGACCACACGGTCCTTTGAAGCCGGGACCTCTGCGGTGAGGACCGCGGTCGTCAGCGTACAGAAGATTTTCAATTCGTTCTTGCCCAATTCGAAGAGCCATCCGGTTCGAGGTTCCACCGTTCTCATGGACAGTTGCTGCTGGCCCTTCTTCTCAACGGACCAGTTCTTCAACGGGAGCAGGTGGCGCTCGCCCGGGAGATTGAGCCGAATGTCTTTCATGACCGCTCCCAGGCTGTCGTGCTCAATGCTCAGAACGTTCTGCTCTCCATCTGCGGTGACAGTCCAGCCTTCATGGGTGACTTTGACTGGGTTCCCTGCTTCCGCTGACCCAGCCAAAACGGTCAGGACAACCGGGATCACCACCGAAAAGAATCTGCTCATCTTTCCCTTCCTTTATTGGCCGCCCAATTTTTGGTTGGTCAGAAAACTCGCTCCCACTGAGAAACTACGGCGTAAGGTCTTGCTCTCTGTCAAGAACCGCAATTGGACCGGCGGAGTGGCGCTACACTCCATAATGGTATATCAGAATGAGACTTTGCGCCTTACCGAATCTCCGGCGATCGATGCGCGAGAAAGCTCTCAAGCTCCCCCCGATAATCCCATCCAACGATCGTGGGCTGGAGCGATGCCGACGGGTGCCTCGATTCAG
>JBGPHY010000364.1:0-6266 GCA_041484625.1 Terriglobia bacterium
CATCCAGGAAGGTGACATCATTGTCTTCGACATCAAGCAGCGGCGCCTGGACGCCGACCTCACCGACGCGGAATTGAAGAATCGTATGTCGGCGTGGAAACCCCGCCCCCCGCGCTATACCACGGGCGTTTTTGGCAAATACATTTCTCTGGTTTCTTCGGCGTCAGAAGGCGCCATCACCAAGCCAATCTTCTGAAGATGGTTGTGGATGCCCCGCAAGCTCTCAAGCTTGTAGGTCCTACGGACCACGTAGATTCACACGGAAAGGAATATAGAGTGGTGACTATTGCATTGTATAAAGATCAGAATTGGGAAGTGGCCCTGGTGTTCCTGGCACTTCTGGCGTCTGCTTGTGCCTTCAGCAGCTGTGGAGGATCTTCTAAACCCAACTCCAAGGTCCCTGCCGGGGCCAAGAGCTCCGGCGGAAAACATGCCGTGATTGACACCGACAAAGGCGCCATCGAGATTGAGTTGTTTGAGTATGACGCTCCCCGGGCCGTTGAAAACTTTCGATTGCTGGCTGAACACGGTTATTACGATGGGGTGACTTTCCACCGCATCGTGAAGGGGTTCATGATCCAAGGCGGAGACCCTAATGGAGATGGAAAGGGTGGAGAGAGCGCCTGGGGCGGTGAGTTTGGGGATGAGATCAATCGGGATTCATCTCTTTATCATAGAGGCTATCGGAGGGGCATTGTGGCCATGGCAAACCGGGGGCCTAATACCAATGGTAGCCAGTTTTTCATCATGCATCACGACTATAACCTTCCGCCCAAATACGTCATTTTCGGAAGCGTGGTCAACGGCATCGAGGTCGTGGATGCCTTGGCGGACGTGCCCACCGACATGGGTGCTGACGGAAACATGAGCAAGCCTCGTTCGCCACTCGTCATCCGCAAGACTACGATCAAGCCTTAGAAAACAGGCGAATCAAGGATTCCGGTTTGTGCTTGCGGGGACGGGTTCTCCAGTAGGTGAAGGGAATATCAATGGCCATGACCTTCGGGCTGTAGCGCAGAGAATCATGGATGTTACAGACGTGAGTGCACCAGCACTGGTCGCAGACGATCTGGCTGAGTTCCTTTTGGCGGATGTGATCCTTCCAGAACGCTGAGAAATCAAGGTCATAATCCTTCAAATTCGCCAGTTTTCCTCTCAACTCACAAGCCCGCACATCCCCGTTGTAGTCGATCACGCAGAATGTTTCTCCTGCCGTACAGGGCATGGGCCATTTGGAAGACTGCAAATAGTTGGCATATTGGATCTTATTGTGGAGTGCCAGAGTACCTGCATAGATCGTTCGGGCAGTCAATCGATCCAGCAGGCCCAGTCGTTGAGATAACCGCTGCGCATACTTTTCATAGTGTTGCCGGGCATGATGGTAGATCTCCTTCAATCTCTCCAGGGGAATTTTCGACAATCCTGGATCTTGAGGGTTGCCCCGGATCAACTGCAGGTATTGGCCATCGACCGGCAATTCACGAAATGCCCAATCCATGAAGTCTACCAATTCATCCGCGTTGTCGGCATTGACGCAGGTGTTGAGGTTGACCCGAAGTTGGCGCCGGTACTTTTCTACCAGGGGAGGAAGCGAGCGGATCAGTTCAATGGTCTTGCGGTAACAACCCGGCACGCCACGGATTTTTTCGTGGGTGGTGTCAAAACCATCCAGGCTGACGTTCAGATCGATGTGCAAATCAGTAGAATGGGTGAGCACGCGGTCCAGCCAACGGTGGGTTCGATCCCGGAACAGGCCGTTGGTTGGCAAATTCACCCAACGGACCCGGTTGTTTCGGTAAAACAACTCCAGAATCTCCGGCAGATCCTTACGCATAAAGGGTTCTCCTCCGGACAGCCAGAGATCGCTGATGGAGGGCATGGTCTGGGAGATCCGCTGGATTTGTGCGAAGGTCAGATCACCCCGCTGGTTTAACTCTTCCCAGTAAAAGCAATGCCGGCACTTCTCGTTGCACGCCGATGTAATGAAGAAGACCACAGTATTGAGTTGTTTTGGCCGAAGCATTTTGACTGTCACACCAGCGGTTGAATTCATAGGCTAAGAACAGAAAATATGGAGTACGATACGCCCATGATCATCGTGCTTGTCGTCTCTTTCGTCCTCGCCCTTGGTTACGGGAAGCCGGCCCCGACGACGAGAACGCAGGCGAAGAGCTATCTTTCCCCGCTAACTTCCCCGAATCACCCGCATCTCCCGGGATGAGATCAGCTCGTACTTTACGCCTCGCCACTTCACTTGAGTGTTCAACAGAGAGGCCACCAGGGTGTAAGCGGTCAGCGTCGAAACCAGGGGCGCCAACAACATGTAACACCAGGCAAACCGGTCGATAGCCGTTAGGGAGTCAGACCGGATCAGACGAATGGACTGCCAGCGATACCAGCCGCGAATCACCCCCAAAAGGTAGATAAAGCTTACCAGAGAGAAATCCACCCTGGCTGGGTGCGTTAGACCTCCGCCCATCAGGACATTTGCTACTTCGGTGACGCAGCGGCAAACGGCCCACCACCAGCCGATTACAAAAGGAAATTGGGAGAGGAGCGCTAATTTCCACAAGCGAGGCGAATAAACTCTTGTAATGAGGATCTGTCGAGCCGCCCAGTCCAAAAGTTCTTGCAGACGAATCTCTCCGTCACTGGCAATCAGACAGCGGGGTTCATAATGAATCGGCATGCCGGCGGCGCGCACCGCAGCAGCCATGGAGTAATCGTCACTGATCGAGTAGCGCCAATAGTCCAACACCCTGGTATCTTCAAATACCGTTCGTCGAATCGCCATTGAGCCACCCCAGCAAAAATTTCGATTGTGGTTCCCCAGCAAAGTGGCAATTGAGGCATTCCAGGCGGAACGAAGGGCAGTTGCGAAATTGCCCGGCACGGGGAAGTACCAACGGTAGCCGGTGGAGATGCCGACTGCCCGATCAGACAACGGGGCCACCAGTTCGCGCAGCCAGAGGCGGTGAGGACGGCAATCGGAATCCGTAAAAACATAGACCTCGGTGGTGGCCGAAGCCTGGGCCACGGCCGATATCAAATTGTTCACCTTCTCACCGCGCTCTTCCGAGACTCCGGCAGTCACCAGCCGGAATTTCTTTCCAGAGTGTCCGGTTGCCAAGCCCTGCAAGGCGGCAAGGGCTGGATCCCGGCTGGTCGCTGTGACGATTATGACCTCATAATCGGGATAATCCTGGCCGAGCACGGCTGCCACATTGGGCAGAAGCCCCGGCTCAATCCCCTTGCAGGGAAGAAACACCGTCACTTTGGGTGTCCAATCAGGAAGAGGTTTTCGCAGGTGCTGCCGCACGTAGCCTAGATACAGTATTCCTTCCGCAACGCCCACCGTTCCCTGCAACAGGATGAACCCGAGTAAGATCCAGAAAATAATGTCCATAGGGGGATGAAAGCAGAAGGTTAGACAGTTACAGGGGGGATTTCAAGAAATTTCGTCTCTCAGCGGGGGAGTGAGGACTGCAGTGTCATTCTGTGCTGGAAGATGCGGCAATCCAACGACCCAGGGCTTCCCCAGGTTAAGGCATTCTTGCAGACCTTTCACGTCACGAAAGAGAGCTTGAGCTGTTCTTTCGCCCTCATAGACCCTTCCATCTGGTAGGCAGGGCCGAGGGTAAAGGCTGCAGCTGTCATAGTCCAAAGGAACCAGACGAGAGGGAGCAGCAGGCCGGAGCCGTAACCAAGGGATACCGCCCACACTCCCAGGTTGCCAAGGGCAGTGCCCAGAATGGCTGCCCCATATACGCCCCAGCATTTTGCAATGAGCCCCCAGCCGGTATTGAGCGCCACGCGACCGAGCAGTACTGCTTCACACAAGAGAATACAGAGCAGCGGGACTGCCATACGTTGAGTGGTCTCATAGGGAGAGATCTGTCCGTTTTCCTGGATCAAGGTCATTACGGTTGCCACTGTTCGATATAATCCAAATGAGAGTGCAGAGCCCAACATCACAAAGTCCACGGTTCGGAACCCGGACAAAAGCCCGAACCTTCGATAGGTTCTCAACACTATGACCAGGGCCAGAGCCAGCATCGACAATTGGATGGGTCCGCAAATGGCCAGAGCCAGCTGACGGAGCACCATCGCCTGGGGGAAGAACTGAGGAAAGTCTCGGGGAATACCAGCTTGCAGAACGGGACTCACCCCAAAAGCGTGGACGATTGTCAGTCCTACAAACCGGGACGCAGAGCTGATCATGATGAGAAGCCAGGCCCACCGCATGAATTCACCTCTGGTAAACCGGCTCCAGGACACAAAACTGAAATAAAGCTCCAGGGCACTGAACCCAACGAAAAACAAGGGTCCCTGGAAATCCAAAAAATAGCGCACCCAGCGTTGCTCTTGAGTCAGAAATGAGAGGAGCCAGAGCGTCAGACCTGTAGCTAGATGCAAGACAGTCAAGAAGACAATGGCTCGGGTGATCGATATGGTCAAAGAAGAGACTCTGGGCAAAAGAAATCCTCCGGTTCCGCGAACCGCTTAAACCAGGTTCTGGGCCAGTTCGGTTTCGGATATTGAGTCAGAACTGGTTTGTCCCACTTGCAGCAGACGGTCCATGATCTTAGATGCAGCCCTTTCTCCAAAAAAGGAACCCAGCATCTCTTCGGCTTCCTCCAGACTTTTTTGAGATCCGCTCTCTGATTTATTGAGAGGCTCAATGAGGGCCGACGCCAAGCGGGGACCCAGATAAATCCCCAGTTCATACACCATCTGCCGTCTCAGCTGGCCTTGTTCCTGGAGAGAAAAGGTGGATTCGCTGTCAGCCGGAAGTAATGGCCTCAGGAATTGGATTCGAGTCTTAAGATTTGCGAGGCCCTCCCGGAGAGCCTGACCTTGGGTGGTGGAAGCAGCATCAACAAGGGCAAGAAACAACTCCCAGGACTTCCTCAACTGGTCCAAATTTGTCCTGCAACGCGCGCAGGTTTTCAGGTGATGAGTAATCCGCCGTGTACCGCCAGCATCGAGTTGCCTGTCGGCAAAACCCTGCAAGGTAGACTGGCGGGGATGAAAGGGCCAAATGTTGATCCGCCTCCGCAATTCAGTCTCTCCTTTATTTCTCACCGGTGACCTTCCCTGAAAATCCGAAAGCTCCGCAGACCTTGGGGCTTTGCCTCTCCCGCCTGGCTCCTTGGCACTTGAAGGGACGATTCAACCCGCTCAGTTCTTTACAATGGGTCCTTCGGGTTCCGAATTTTCTTCAACGCTCGGGCCAGCATGGCCCCCACGGTTCCTGGACGAATCTTCAAAAGCCCCGAGATCTCTTTGTAGTCGAATCCTTCCGCCCTTAGCCGGACACATGCAGATTCCCTGGGAGAAAGCCTGTCCAGAATCAGTCGGGCTTGTTCTCTCTGCTGGTACTGTGTAGCAGGATCCTGTTGCCAGTCTGGAGAGTTAGAGGCTTCCTTGAGGTTCACCTTGTGTTTCACGCCGAACGATTTGTGCCGATCCAACAGGTAATTCCTGAGTACACGATACAACCAGGCCCGCGGGTTCTCGACTCGAAGGCCAGCCGAGCGAAGGATAAAATAGCGCAAAAAGGCCTCCTGCACGGCGTCTGGAGCTTCGTCGATCCCTGCTGTTAACGTGTATGCATATCGAAGGAGTCCCCCCCCGTACTCCTTGTAGAGCGCAACCGTTTCCGCTTCAACAAGATCCCGAACCGGCTCGGCGAGGACTGGCTGATCCCTGGAGAGAGGAGGCTCAAAGAGTTCTGCCCCTTCCTCCTGCCTGGGCTCAATGGGAAATGAACTCGGTTCATCCATGCCGAAAGGCATAAAGCTGGTCCGGGAATTACCCGAAATGTAAATAAACGAATGGCCTCATTCGTTCTATCCAATGTCATCGTCCTGTGAGGAACTCGGCTTTAAAAGGTTTTGCGGGATGGCAGGAATCCTGGGAGTGGTAGTTGACTTGCTGCTTGATCCAGTGCACCTGGCCTCGATGACCGGAGGACACAGGTAATAGTTCTTTTTTGAAGGGTGGCAAGATTCAAAACTGCGCTAGCACGTCCATTCTTGAGGTTAGCCATGATGCTGAGGACAGAGGGTGTGGTGAGGAAGTGGAGAGAACAAAGGGCCCGCTGGAAGTCGGAACGGGGCGCCAATCTCATCGAGATGGCAGTGGTGCTCCCCATTCTGTTGGTGCTGACGTTTGCGATCGTCGATTTCAGCACGCTGTTTTATATGTACCTGTCTCTGGAAAATGGAGTTAGTCAGGCCACTCGTTACGGAGTCACGGGGCAA
>JBGPHY010000365.1:0-6264 GCA_041484625.1 Terriglobia bacterium
TGCTGTTAACAGCCCGTCTGGGAGCGTCGGCTTCTGTAATTCAAAACAGGCTTTTAGGCGATCCAGACGAACTTTTCAATTTTCTGAGCATATGTACGAGAGTTTCTACAATCTGAAAGAGCGTGCCTTTAACTTAACCCCCGATCCTCGTTTTCTCTATCTCACCGAGAAACACTGCGAGGCTCTGGCCAATTTGGTCTATGGAATCAGACAGAGGAAAGGCTTCCTGGTTCTTTCGGGTGAGGCGGGAACGGGAAAGACCACCCTGATCAACGCCCTCCTGGATACTTTAGACCGGGCTAATGTACTTTCGGCATTCATCTTTAACCCCATTCTCACAATCCCTGAGTTTTTCGAGTGCCTTCTGAACGACTTCAGTTTGAAAGCGGATGGGCGTTCCAAGACCCAGGTGCTGATGAGGTTGAACTCCTTCCTCCTGGAAAGGTACAAGATCGGTCAGGTCACGGTCCTGGTTGTGGACGAGGCCCAGAACCTAAGCAATGAGCTTCTGGAAGAAATCCGCCTTTTGACCAACCTGGAGACGGCTACAGAAAAGCTTCTGCAAATTGTGCTGGTCGGACAACCGGAGCTGAGTTTGAAACTGAACTCGCCCAACCTCCGACAGCTGAAACAACGGATCAGCTTGCGATGCAAATTGGAGCCGTTGACCCTATTTGAAACCAAGGAGTATATCAATACTCGTTTGGAGATTGCGGGGCTTCCCGCTCAGGAGATTTTCGCCGACGGCACAATTGCTGAGATCTTTCGGCGTTCCGGGGGTATTCCCCGGCTGATCAACACGATCTGCGATAATACCATGTTGTCGGGGTACGCATCCGACGCCAAGACGATCCCGATTGAGATCGTAAAGGAAGTATGCGAGGACCTGGAGTTCACGGATGGGCATCGTCCTCTTGAACGGAGGGTCGATGTTGCCTCCCAGGGCGGCCTTGCGGGGCATGACCCGGGAAACCAGGCAGAATCTGAGGTGAACGGTGCGAGTCGAAGGCTAGGGGGTGTAGAAGCTGAATCGTTTGACCTGTTTGTCCAATTTGTCGATAAGCTAAGAGACCTGAGGAAGGAGAGGTCGTGAGCCGAATTCATCAGGCTATTCGTCGGGCAGAAAAGGAACTGAAAGAGACGCGGGCCGGGGTGGAGGTCTCCCGCCAGGCGCCGCTTGAAGAAGTGGAGCGAAAAAGAGGTATCTCCGTAAACTGGCCAGACAGGATACCGTCTTCAGTGACCATGAAAGGACCCGCGCTTTTGGCCGAGGAGGGGGATCCCTCTTCCTGGAAGGAATACCCCGTCTTAGCCGACCCCAAGGTAGTGGTCGTCTCCTCACCAGACTCTGCTGCCAGCCGCGAGTTCACGGCCTTGGGGCAGAAGATGGTCCAACTTCGAACGGCAGGGGACCTGAAGACTGTTTTGATCACCAGCGCTGTTGATTCTGAAGGGAAGACCCTGACGGCTGTGAACCTCTCGGCTGCGCTGGGGGCTGAAGGGGGGCAGAAGGTTTTGTTGATAGATGCCAACTTGCGAAATCCCTCTGTCCACCGACTATTGGGAATCCCGGTGTCCCTCGGACTGTCTCAGTTGCTCGAGGGCAGTTCGCGAATCGATAAAGTTTTGCTGAGGACCAACCTGCCGGGTGTTTGTGTGATCCCAGCCGGGGCTTCACCTGAAAACCCTGTCGAACTGCTGAATACCCAGAAGATGCTGGCTGTTTTGTCATTTGCCAAAAAGCATTTCGATTGGGTCATCCTGGATTCCCTATCGCTCTTGCAGCACGTGGAAGCAGAACTACTCTCGTCGTTCGTCGATGGCGTGCTGCTGGTGGTTCATCCGGATTTCCCTTCGTCAGGCCAATTGGGAGAAGCCGTTCATCTCCTTCGGGGGAAAAGAAATCTGGGTCTCGTTTTGAACGGGTTCCCACCGCCGGCTGGACATGGTAAGAAGTTCCTCGGGAGCTAAGACAGCTCTCGGACTGTTTGGATTTGTAATTCTCAGGAAAGCGAATCTCCGGAATGCACATCACCGTAGTGGGTACAGGGTATGTGGGGCTGGTTTCAGGCGCTGGCTTTGCTGACTTCGGCCTCAACGTGTCCTCTGTGGATTGCGACGAACAGAAGATTACGGCTTTGCGAAGGGGGGAGATCCCCATTTATGAAATCGGGCTTGAGGAGATCGTCCGTCGTAATGTCAGGAACGGCCGGTTGAATTTCTCCACTGACTTGGCGTCAGCCGTGCAGCGATCCTTGGTCGTGTTCATCGCAGTGGGAACTCCTGAAGGGCCGGATGGAGATCCTGACTTATCCCAGGTGGAAGCCGCAGCCAGGTCGCTGGCCGCGTGTATTGACGATTATAAGGTCATAGTCACTAAGAGCACCGTGCCAGTCGGAACCGGGCGGTGGCTCAAGAAACTGATTGAAGAGAACTTGAAGCAGAAAGTCGGATTCGACGTGGTGTCCAATCCGGAGTTCCTGCGCGAAGGGTCCGCGGTCGAGGATTTCATGCGACCTAATCGGGTGGTCATTGGCACCGACAGCGAACAAGCGGCTGCAATTGTAAAAGACATCTATCGTCCGCTCTATCTGATTGAGACTCCCTTCGTGATTACCAATCTGGAGACTGCAGAACTCATCAAATATGCCTCGAATGCCTTTCTGGCGACCAAGATCTCTTTCATCAATGAGATCGCTAATCTCTGCGAGGAAGTAGGGGCTGATGTCCACCATGTGGCCCGTGCCATGGGCCTTGACAAGCGAATCGGGCCTAAATTCCTTCACCCTGGACCTGGGTTTGGAGGTTCGTGCTTCCCCAAGGACGTTGCGGCTCTGGCCAAAACGGGCCGAAAGCACGGGAGCCCTACTAAAATTGTGGAGGCTGTGGCCGAGGTCAACTTGAGACAGCGGGATCTAGTCGTGAAGAAGGTCGAGCGTGTTTTGGGGTGTTTGGACAACAAGACCATCGGTGTCCTGGGACTCTCGTTCAAGCCCAACACGGATGATATTCGTGAATCCACGGCCCTCTCGATTTGCAGAAAACTCGTCGAAAACCGGGCGCTGGTTCAGGCCTATGACCCTGTAGCAATTCCCAACGCCAAAAAGGCATTCAGCCCGGAGAAGGTGAAATATTGCGGCAGCTCATATGAAGCGGCCACCGGAGCGGATGCCCTTTTGGTTGCCACCGAATGGAACGAGTTTCGCAATATCGACCTGGTCGAACTGAAGAAAGTAATGAAACAGCCGGTAATTTTCGATTCGAGAAATATCTTTGAGCCCGAGAAACTGCTGAATCTCGGATTCCAGTACTTTGGCACTGGCCGGTAGATCATGAATTCTCTGCCCAAAGAAATCGGCGGAGCCGATGCTGTGTGGATCCCGTTTGAGGACTCGTTCCCCCATCCCGTCTGGCTTGCCGTTTATACCCGCAGCCGTCACGAGCAAGCGGTGAAAAAACAGTTGGACGGGAAGGGGATTGAAAACTTTTTGCCTCTCTACGAGAAAAAGAGCCGTTGGAAGGATCGGGTCAAGCAGATAAGCCTTCCACTGTTCCCGGGTTATCTGTTTGTCCACGTTCCGATCCGGGACCGGTTGAGAGTCCTGGAGACTGCCGGAGTTGTTAACATCGTCAGCAATGGGCTTACGCCGCTACCGATACCTGAAAGGCAGATTCTAAATGTCCAGACATTTGTGGAAAGCGGGCTGAAAACCGATCCTCATCCCTACATGAAAGTGGGAAGACGAGTTCGGATCATTGAAGGTCCGTTGACCGGTGTGGAAGGAATTCTGGTGCGAAAAAAGAGCCGTTCATGTCTGCTGCTCTCCATAGACATGATTCAGCGCTCAGTCTCGGTAGAACTTGAAAGCTGGAAGATTGAGGCGATTTAAGTTTTGTGAGAATTCGCTCCGAGCGGCGATTTTGCCACTTCAGGAAAGTACATGACTTTGCCAAAACTGGGAATAAGCATTCCAAGTAAGGGTAGGTGTGCTTGTTTGAACAAAATGAAGTGTAGCGATGATTCTATCGATCGAATTCAAATAAAACAACTTAGTGATTATGGTTGCTGGCTTGGATTATTCCCCCAATGGCGAACGATTTGCTTTTAATGAAGTTGGCAAGAAGGCCATCGTGATAACTCAATCTGGCAAGGTCGCCTAGATGTGTTTCCTGTGATTTTAAGAAATCGCAGGATTCACAAGACTGGGTCACAGATCAGTTTACCGGCCTTGATGTTAGCCCCAGGTCGTTTGCTTAGTTGGATTGACCGGGGCGCTTGAATGATACATAAGGTATTATTAATCAAACACTTGCGTTGACAATGGGCTGTAAGTGAGGGGGCGGAGCTGTAAATGGACCCCCTTCCTCACTCACGTGTCAGGTCCTCATTATTAATGAAATAGTCTTGTTAGTGATTGATCATGTTGTTCTGGTACAGGTTGCAAGTCTCTCGATGTGACTTGTTTTCCACCTCAGTTCTCAACCTTCTTAAAACAGCTTCAGTAGTCGATTCCTCCTTTAAGCGATGATTTGGCTCCTGCACGATTTGTTGATCGAGTCTCCAGGAATGGCCGCAGACAAGATTTGCCTGGTCTACGGGGAAGAGGCGTTTTCCTACCGGCAGATTGAGCGGGCTTCCAAGAAGCTGGCAGCCGTGCTTGTCAAATCGGGCTCGCAGCCGGGTGATCGTGTGGCCATCCACTTCGAAAAGTGTACCGAGGAAGTTATAGCAATCCTGGCGACTTCCATGGCTGGAGGCATCTTTGTCAACATCAATTCACTGCTCAAGCCTCGCCAGCTGGGTTACATCCTGGAGGACAGCCAAGCAAGGATCCTGATCACCTCGGCTCCCAGGTTGAAGAACATCGGAGCGGAATTATCCGGACTGCGCCACCTCAAAACCATTATCGCCAGGGGAGACGGATTCAAGGCCGATGTCGCCGGCATTGTCATTGTCAATTTTCATGTCGCATGTGCAGAGTCTGATCCCGTTTCTCAATCTGTCCCTCGCATCGATTCGGATCCGGTCGCCATCATTTACACCTCGGGTTCCACCGGTATGCCGAAGGGTGTGGTTCTGTCTCACCGGAACATCGTGGCTGGCGCCCAGAGTGTTGCTTCTTACTTACACAACAATGAAGGAGACCGCATTCTCAGCCTCCTGCCTTTCAGCTTTGATTACGGGCTGAATCAACTGACAACCACTCTCCTGGTGGGGGCCACCCTCATATTGAGGAACTACCTTACTGCCCAGGATATCCTGAAGACATTGGAGCGAGAGTGGATCACCGGTTTGGCCGCGATCCCAACCATCTGGTCACAACTTCTCCAGGCAAATTGGACCGGGGAGCGGTTCCCTTCTCTCCGCTACATCACCAATTCCGGTGGCCGATTTCCTGAAGCGATGGTGCGAGAGTATCGGCACCGACTACCCCATACCAAGATTTACTTAATGTACGGATTAACCGAAGCTTTCCGTTCCACCTATCTGGATCCGGAGCAGGTCGACATTCGGCCCACCTCCATCGGGAAAGCTATTCCTGGCGCCGAAATGTTGGTGTTGGACGAAGAAGATCGCCCCTGCAGTCCCGGCCAGGTTGGGCAACTGGTGCACCGTGGTGTTCATGTGGCCATGGGGTACTGGAACGATCCAGCCCGGACACGCGAGCGCTTTAAACGAAATCCCTTGCAACTGGAGCCAATCCAGATTGAGGAACTGGTGGTCTACTCTGGCGACCTTGTGAAACAAGACGAAGAGGGCTACCTTTACTTCCTGGGACGGAAAGACAGCATGATCAAGACCTCGGGTTTCCGAGTCAGCCCAACGGAGGTCGAGGAATACTTTTACAGCACCGCTGTCGTGCAGGATGCTGTGGCCCTGGGAATTCCTGATGAAGTGTTGGGGGAATCAATCTTGGTTGTTGTCTCTTTGGGGAACGGCCAAGTCCTCACTCCCGCTGATTTGCTGCAGAAAGTATCGAGGGATATGCCTGCCTATATGGTTCCCAAGGAGATCGCTATTCGGCAAGAGCTTCCCCGGAACTCCAACGGAAAGATCGACCGGGCAGCCATCTGTCAAGCGGAGTTGGAAATTCGAGGGGTAAAAGCGGGGCACGAAGTTTCTTAAGTTCACCCTGAGTAAGGGGGTTCGCAGGACAACCAGAAAACATGTGCGGTATTGTCGGACAAATCGGTCCCCAGGCTTGCGGTGAAGGGAAATTGCTTCACATGATGGGGATGTTGACGCATCGTGGCCCCGATGAA
>JBGPHY010000366.1:0-6262 GCA_041484625.1 Terriglobia bacterium
CATGCGGGCCGAGTTGGCGATTACAGAAAAGCTCACCAACTGGTCAGCTCCTGGCTCCAGCACTATCCTCTGAAAACCTACAAGTGGGGGCCCTTCTTTGAGGATATCCCTGCCTGGTCCGACACGGAGATCAATGCTGACACCATGGCCTGGTATATCCTCGAGTATCCCGGCTGGCTCGAGAACTGGAGAGAGGCCGCCAAGAGTATCCTGGACTGGTCGCTGGCCACTTTCCGGAACGGCAACTGGGCCAAGTACGGTGTCTTGCCCATCAACGAACAGACCGTTTACCTGGTTCCCGGCAACAGCCACACCTCCAGGCATGCCTCGGTCGAGCTGATGTACGCTGAGAAGACAGGTGATACCTCTCGGAAGGCCGATGCCATTCGTCAGTTGAATTGGGCCACATACATGGTGGGCGAGGCCGGCAACAACTCTTATTTTCTGGACAACGTCTGGCTAACCGATGGATATGGCGATTTTGTCCGCCACTATCTCCGAGCCATGGCGGCCGCTCCGGAGTTGGCGCCGGCCGGTCAGACCCATTTGCTTCGCACCAGTTCAGTGGTCAAGAGCATCACATACTCTCCGGATTCCATCACCTACGCCACTTTTGACCCCTCTTCGACCGAGTTGTTCCGTGTTGCCTTCAAACCGTCTGTTGTGACGGCCGGAGGCCAACTTCTCCCTCGTTTGAACCGTGTCGCGGACCTCGAGGTTCATGAAGGGTACACGTTTGAAGCTCCGGGTGACGTTGCCGGTGTCTTGCGAATCCGCCACGATGCTTCCGGCGCCCTTGTGGCTTCAGCTCGAGCCGTCAAGAAGGCTCCCAAGGCGGTAAACCAGGAGGTCCTGGTCGCGCAGAGGACTGCGGTGAGCTTCCGGCTCCAGGCGAGGGTCGACCAGTCCACAGATGTCTCGACTCGATTGACTTACTCGCTTTATGGTCCGTTTCATGGGAAGACGTCCGGAACACCTCCGGACCTCTCTTACACCCCGGAAAAAGATTTCCTCGGATTTGACACGCTGACCTTTCGAGCAAGCAACTCCGGACTGGAGAGCCCGATCGGTCTGGTGACATTCCGTATTTTCCGACCCAACCTGGCGCGCCTGCCTGAAGCCCAACCCTTTACCACAGAGAACCCTCAAAATGAAGAGTCCGGATTCCTTTCCCTCCCGGCATTGAACGACGACGATTTGTCCACCGACTCGGAGGCTGGAGCTGACAAGGCTCAACAGCAGGAAACCAGCGTGAGGATTAGCTGGCCGGCCGGCCAAAGCGTCCGGCAGGTGAGTTTCCATCAGGGACTCATTTCTCCTGACGGGAATGGGGGATTTAATCGAGGTTTTCGATTGGAGATATCTCCAGACGGACACAGTTGGCAGGAGGTCAAAGATTGCACCATCATCCCTGGTCCATACCCAACTGGAATTCTAGCCAGTTTGCGCGAATTCACTTTCACGCTCAGCCAGAATCAGACGTTGCGGGGAGTTCGGGTCACGGGCGAAGTAGGGGGTGAGGCCGCCGGATCTTCCAGACTCCTCAGAGTCCGAGAGCTTCAAGTCTTCTCTTCAACGCCCTCTTCGCAGCCCCCAAAGATTGGGTATGAGACGGAAGACCAGGTAGTGTCTGAAGGCGATACGACAACCTTTGGAGTTCGTATGCAGGGTATTGCTACGGTCGCATTCCAATGGCAACGCAACGTTGACCATGGCAGAAGTTGGCAGGACCTTGAGGGCGCCAACAGCGGCACTCTGGCTGTCCGACCTGTCCGCCTGGCTGAATACGATGGCAATTTGTTCCGCTGCGTGGTCTCGAATGGCAATTTGCCGAACACCATTAGCAGGTCCCTCTCGCTGACAGTTGTTCCAAAGGGGCGAGGCCCCCACCAGTCGGGGAGAAATCCGCTCAAATCGCATGAATAAAACCGCCGGATTTATCCGTCCCCAGATCTTCTATGTTTCCTGCATTGGCCTATTGCTTGTGAGCTGTCTGCGTTGGTATGGTAAATCGTACTTTTACTACGACGACTTCAACTGCATGTTCCTGGCTCAGCGGGAGACCTTCTGGTCGATGGTGGGCCACATCGTCAATCCACTTTCCAGTTACTTCCGCCCATTGTATATGATGGCCTACTGGGTGCACTGGAACCTGTTTGGTCTGCTCCCCTCCCCCTATCATTGGTTCAAGTGGTTCCTCCATGCGCTGAACGTTGGCTTGTTCTACCTGGTTTTGAAACAATTCACTGGTTCGCGATATGGCCCCGCGCTTGCCGCTCTCCTATTCAGCTATCAGATTGCCTTTCGGGAGATCTTCTTTAATTTTGCTTGTGTGGGGGAATTGTTGTGCGCGGCATTGATGTGGATGGGCCTCAGTGTTTATGCGCAGAGAGGCACCACCCGCAAGGGGCTCCTCTGGAGTTATGCTATCTTTTTCTTGGCCCTCAAGGCCAAGGAGATGGCGGTGATGCTGCCGGTGGCCTGGTTGGCCTACGACCTCATCGTCCGGGAGGAGCTTGCGTTTGCCTGGGCGTCCCGAGACCGGGTGGGCTACTGGGACAGTTGGATTCCCAGGCTATCAGCGATTCTCCGGAGACTGGCAATACCGTTTGCCATGACTTTTGGGTATCTCCTCCTGAAGGTACCCGTGATGGGAGGATTGGTGCCTTTTGACTTGGCCTCAGCATCGCATCCTTACCATGTCAATTACTCTCCCATTGCCCTGCCCGGCAGTTTTGCCTGGTACTTCAATTCACTGTTTCGAGGCCAACTGAACCCCTGGCATTGGCTGTTATTCTGGGGACTGACTTTCACCTTCTTCGTTTGGAAGCGCGCTCGAGTCGAGCTTTTTTTCCTGGCTTATGTGTTCGTTGCCTTCATCCCTGTCATTGTTCTGGTGAACCGACGCCTCCCATACTACTGGTATATTCCGTCCCTGGGCATCGGGGGCTTGATCTCTCTGGCTGTGAAGCAGGTCAGTGACCGCTTCTCCATCCTCTGCCCTCCTCGGCTGGTCCAAACAGTCGGGGCTCTTTTATTCCTGGGGGTTGGGTGGACCCACTACACCTTACAGCAGGAATGGACCCGTCCTATGATGACTTGGGTGGAAGGCTTGACCGAGGAGAACAGGGATTTTATTGCCGGCCTTCAATCGCTTCCTGTCCCGGGACCATGTGAGACGGTCTACTTCCGTTCACTTCCCAGATACTTTGACAGCATTGGAGCCAAGTCGGTGGTGCAGGTAGTATTCCGGCGAACCGACCTGGACGGCAAGATTGTTTCAGAATGTCCGCAGCAATCACGCTATTGTGTGCTCTTCGAGAACTCCAGAGTCAGTCTGTTGAGAGGTCCTTTGTTGATAGGAAATGGGAGGTTGGCACGTCAGCCTTCAGTTCCTGGGCAATAACACGTTTCATCTGATTCACTCCGGTAGGAAAAGAGATCGTCGTCCAAATTTCCTATTCTTCGCAGCCCCCTGGAGTCTCCCAGATCCATGACATCCAGAACTTCTTCCGCCGTGCCAGCCTGGCTGATTTTCAGGGGATGACCGTCAAGATGGGACCGAAGAAGATGATCTTTGACAATGAATTCTGCATGTAAGACGGCGAGGAGGAATGTCGTGGATCGAAGGAGCTTCCTGAAAGGGCTGGGATTGTCTGCAGCTTATCCATTAGCGGCCCAAGAAGGCCCGCCCGAAGCCGACCGAGTAGAAAACATCATCGCCGGCCCTAGGCCGGCGATGGCTCTCAACCATCTGGGGTTCGTCCCAAAATCACGAAAAACTGTAATCTTCCGTCTAACAGGATCAGCCAACCCGTCGGAATTTGAGTTGGCTGACATCGCCGGACCGCACCCTCCCTTCCGTCAGAAGCGTCCCTTGCGTCGGGTCTCCTCGGATCTCGGTGAGGCCTTGGTAGGAGATTTCAGTGATGTTGAACAGGCTGGAATGTACCAGGTCACCGTTGGCGATGAACGGTCGGTCCCATTTTTTATCCGACCGGATCTTTGGAGAAGAACCCTGCCCAAGGCCTTTAGCTTCTACCCACAGCAACGATGTGGCGTGGCTGTGCCAAATGTTCACCCAGTTTGTCATCTGGACGACGGGCGTCGTCGTGACACTGGTCAGCCGATTGACGTCACAGGGGGATGGCATGATGCCGGAGATCTTCGCAAGTGGATGATGACTGCCCTTCATAGCGGCATCGCCCTTCTCGAATTGGGAAGGAACCTTGGGGTTGATTGGAACCAGGACGGCTCCGGACTGGCACCCTTGCTCGAAGAAGTTCGTTGGGGAAATCGCTACTGGATGAAAATGCAGGACCGCGACGGCCGAATCTGGGACGACGCAGCAGGTGGAGTCAACGGTGACAACAGTGACAACCATTGGACGGACAATCAGACAGGAACGAGCGACGACCGCTACATCAATCCGGAAAAATCCAACTTGGTACAGGCTGAATTCGTGACCGTTCAGGCCCTGATAGCTCAGCTTTTCAAAATGGCTGATCCAGGCTACGGCCAGCTCAGTCTGGCCGCAGCGCTGCGCTGTTGGGAGGCCAATAGCGTCGGAAAAACAACGGAAGAATTGAGCTGGTGGCTGCTGGCGGCGCTGGAGCTTTTCCGAGCTACTCAGCAGGGCCGATGGTCTCAACAGGCGATTGAAATCGCTCAGCCGCTGCTGTCGCTTCAAAGCCGGGAGTACCTTGCCGGCCAGAAACAGGTCCGCGGTTTCTGGCTGGATTCCGAGCACGACAAGATTCCCTTTGTTAATGCCATCTACTCGGCACTGCCCCCCATGGCCTTACTCGAATTGTCGCAGGCTCTTCCTAACCGCTCGCAAGCTCCAAAATGGCTTGAAGCTGTTCAACTTCATCTCGAAGAGTACCTTCTGCCGATTTCCAGCCGGAGTGCTTACAGGATCATTCCTTACGGCGTCTTCCTGGGTTCTCCCACCCACGAACATTACCGCCCGCTGGCTGGAGATTTGACCTACCGTTATTTCATGCCTGTCCGAAAACAATTCTGGTGGGTCGGGACCACCTCCCATCTCGAGAATTACGCCTGCCTTTTGGCCATGGCTGCACGGGCTTTCGGGAAACAAGAGTACCGGGAACTTGCATACTGCCAGCTGGAATGGGTGATGGGCGCCAATCCTTTCGGCGCCTGCCTCATGACCGGAGAAGGAATGAGGAATCCTTATCCTCATTCCCGGTTTGCAGGTCTCATTACGGGCGGAATCATGAATGGCATCGGAGGCAACATCAAGGACGAACCAGTTCTCGACATGGAGTACGGATTCGACTGGCGAACCACAGAGTACTGGACCCCGCATAATGCCTGGTACCTCTGGGCGATCTCGGAAATCGAAAAATCTTGACCCATTATTGTGGAGTTCATTCACGCTAATGGGCGGCTGTTGTGAGCTCTCCTCCACTTGCACTAAACCCGATCTGTGTTATCACTAAGACACACCTAAATTGTGATTGGAGGGAAATCTCATGAGCAGAACCATAGATGAAATCCTTAAGGCCAATGCTGGTTATGTGAAGACCTTCGGGGAGAAGAGCGATCTTCCTATGCCCCCCGCCCGGCATTTGGCTATTCTGACCTGCATGGACGCCCGGTTGGATCCGGCCCAATTTGCCGGCTTGTCCGAAGGGGACGCCCACGTGATTCGCAATGCCGGGGGCCGCGCCAGCGATGATGCAATCCGGTCTCTAGTCATTTCCTACAAGCTACTGGGTACAAAAGAATGGCTGGTCATCCACCATACGGGCTGTGGCATGGAGACATTTACCGACGAGACAATGCGAGGACTACTAGCCAGTAGTCTGAGAACTGCCTCGTTCGATGGCACGACTTGGAAAGACAACGGACCGGGTCCCGGTTCCACAGAAGGGGAATTCATCGATTGGCTCACCATTCATGATCAGACCCAGAGCGTAGTGGCTGACGTCCGGCGTATCCGGAACCATCCCCTGGTTCCCCGCGAGATTCCTGTCTACGGCTATGTCTACGATGTTCGTTCCGGTCAGCTCATCGAAGTTCCCGAAGCCCGGGAGATCGGAAAGGTCCAAGCCGCCTCTGCCCGGTAATTGTGCTTGACGGTGAAATGAGGATGTGACGTAACCTGGTACAAAAGTGGCGGGCATGGTGGTCAAGCCACCGGGATTTCCGCCACTTTTGAACACATACAGTGCCAGTCGGTTGTCTGGACTATTGGCCTTCTAAGCGGACTCAAAACGAACGCTGCGCATCCCCC
>JBGPHY010000367.1:0-6254 GCA_041484625.1 Terriglobia bacterium
ATGCGGCGATAGTTGTACCAGACCATGTTCGGTACGCCAGCCTTTTCCACAGCCGCAACCATTTCATCACCTTCGGTCGAGTTCAGGGCCAAAGGCTTTTCGCACAGGACCATCTTCCCATTCTTTGCGGCAGCCAGGGCAATTTCCTTGTGCAGGTTGTTGGGCACGCAGATATCCACGGCGTCGATGTCCGCACGTTCCACCAACCTGTGCCAGTCAGCTTCGACTGCCTCAAATCCCCACTGACTCGCGAATTTCTTGCTGGCAGACTCTGTACGAGCGCAGGCCGCTTTCAAAACCGGTCGATGCTCCAGTTCCGGAAAGAAATCCAGGACGCGTTTGTAGGCGTTGGTGTGAGCCCGTCCCATGAATCCGCAGCCGATTAAGCCGATATTCAGTTCAGGCATTCCTTCTGTCCTCTCTTGGAAATCGTCCTCGTCGTCGTGCTCGTCCTCATCCTCGACAAGGAACCTTCCGAGTACGACGACGAGAACGAGGACGAGTATGACCCGCTGGACCACACACCTAGGACCGCTTAGGTCGTCGCGCCCCTATTTTCATCAACTCCGCAGCTCTCATTCCCGCCAGCCATGAGCCGTCCGCACCGCAATCATTGCCCCAAGAATCTCGTTCCAGGTTTGAGGTTTCATCATCGTCTCATTGGAGAACATACAACCATCCCAGCAGATATGTCGAATCCGCTTCGTCAACGCCTGATCATCACTGCGCAGCCAATAACCAGCATGACGTGGGATATCCAGTTTGCCGTTTGGATCGGTTGGCAGGCAATGGCGGCCCGTCCTGTCATGAGAACCTGAACCCTTTACCGTCGCATCGTTTTGGGCAATATGTAAATCAATCGTCCACGAACGAAGTGCTGCGCAAAGTCTCCGATAGGCCTGGTCGAATTCAGCGCCTTTCCAGTCAACGGTTTCGGGGATTAGGGCATCTTCCGGCGCGTTGTACCCAACCAGATACAGGAGTGTGTGAGCCATGTCAGCCTGGAACCCGAGTGTGTCGGGCCGATCGACCATCTCCAGCAACTGCGTCATCCTTCTCCAGCTGTGCAGACCGCCCCAACAAATCTCCCCCTCTGCCGCCAGTCGTTCTTCATGGTCCCTGGCGATATCACATGCCTGACGGAACGTTTGAGCAATTCGCTTCTGGTTGCCTTCGGGATCAATTGCCCATGTAGCCGGATCAACAGCCGAGTCAATGCGAACGACACCGTTCGGTCGTACCCCCAATTCGCGCAACCGCCGGGCGATGCGGCAGGCTTTGGTGACCTGTGTCTGGAATCGTCTCCGCTCTTCGTCACTGCCCATTGCTGACCCGCCACCTGTAGGGGACCAGACTGGAGCAACAACTGAGCCAACCTCCAGATTCCGGGCTGTGACGGAATCAACCAGGCGCTTCAGATCATCGTCGGTAGAATCAATACTGACGTGCGGCTCAAAGAGGAAAAGATCCACGCCGTCGAATTTGATCCCATCGACTTCAGCCGCCGCCGTCAGGTCCAGCATGGCTTCCAAGGAGATGCACGGTTCGCTTCCGTTCCCCTTCCCGACAACTCCCGGCCAGGTTGCATTATGCAGTCTTGGATAGTTGTTTAAGTGTGTTGCCATGCTCCGTCCACTCTCTCGTTGGTTCAGGCTAAGAAAGAACCGCCGTAAAAGGTCAGTTACTCGGGTAAGGAGCTGTAGGGCGGCTGTGTCAGCCGCCTGATTTCGGCGTTTCACAGAAACGCCCTACAATAAGATTGGTATTGCCACCCTTGAGACTGACCCACTATCATTCGGTTCCTTCCAGACTTCGGATTGTCGGCATGTTGTCGTGTGATCCAGGTCCAAAGTGTTTAAGCATAATGACAGGATCGCTCTGGCTGGGATTGAAGATCGTCACACCTTCCTTTGCCGCAGGCTCAGAGACAAAGAACTCATCAAAGGTCACCTGTCCGTACCGGATCAGTGCAGGTGTTTCGATGTCCCAAACGCCCATCATGCCATGCCCCTGAAGCATATACATCCCATAGGCTCCTCCATCCTTAATCGTTACTGTCCGGCCGGGAAGAACCGTGAGTCTCTTGGCACTAAACTCCTCGGACAAGTAACAGATCCAGTATTCTTCGTATCCTTCCGCCCGCATTTGGGCTAGATCACACACTGGAATCGGCGCCATGAAGTGCTTCTCTTTGAACATCGGATCGACATTCTGTTCCCAGTCGATCATCTCTACAAGATAATCGAAATTTCCTACTTCCTCCCTGGGAGTATCCTTCCAGAGCAACTCAGCCGGAAGGACCTGGTGGTGGGAAACCGACTCGTACATCGCAAAGACGTCGGAGGCCTTCTGTGGTTCATAAGAGCACAGGCTTCCGGGAGCGTGCAGTACGCCGGGAGGAACATTCCATCCGGTCCCCGGGGTAAGGGGGTAGGCCACTGACAAGTCAGTGATTCGATTATCTCCCTCAACAAAGCGTCGCAGTGCGTCACGAACCTGTTCCTTCGTTACGCCCGGTTGTAGTCCAAAAAAAGTGTAAGGGTAATCGCCTCCGTAATTGTTCACCTGGGGGGGGAAGTAATATGCTTCTGGTTTACCGCGGGCACCGACGCGTGCGGCGTGGGCATCATCATGATGTATGTGTAACGGCAACGCGCTCTTGTTGTCGAAGAACTTCGAATACATCGGCCAGGCATGATACGTATCCCAAAGCTTCTGACCAATCAACTGCCCTTTCAATTCTTCAACCGCATCGCGCAGCAACACCAACTCAGCTCGACCGCCTTCCTCGGCTACAATGTGGCTCAAGCCTTCGTTCTGGCTGGTCAATGGGCCATTGTCAGCCGGTGTGGTGGAGGAAAACCATCGTTCGTCAATCCCACCCCGATTGGTGCCTAAAGCGTAGTAAT
This sequence comes from Terriglobia bacterium, assembly GCA_041484625.1. Lineage (GTDB taxonomy): Bacteria > Acidobacteriota > Terriglobia > Versatilivoradales > Versatilivoraceae > JBGPHY01. The sequence goes on from JBGPHY010000367.1 coordinate 2,910, forward strand.
CGTCCGGGTGGAGTTTGATCCTTCGTCCTGGGACACAAAACACCCGCGGTACCCATGTCGGAGTCAGCCGGACAATGCCCTTCCCTTGATTCAAAGCTCGTTCCGCAATAGACTTCGCGTTCATCTCTTCTCTCCTCTTCCAGCTTCCAGTCGTCAATTAACCAATTGGGGGTACTCTGTAATGACCTCAGCGGGGAACCTGATAGAATCTCGGCGGGAAACGCCCGCTGGGCACTTGCTTGCCTTTCCACTTTTCTAATGTTGGCCGCCGTAACTGGGCAGTCAACATTTCACTTGGATTGAGTTCCCAAGCGGCGAACTTCCATCTTTTTCACAATGACCTTCATGCCCTTAAATTCATCTCCCGGATGAACCTGTATTCCGAATGTACCCTTAGGGAAGGTCGATTCCTGACACTCTCCCACCTTCACGCCGTTGAGCCACAAGCTCAGTTCGTCACCTTTCGCACGCACGCGGGCTTCGTTCCAATCGTCCCGCTTTTCAAGCGCTTCATTCAAATTTGCTGTCAAAAACATCTTCCCCGGCATGTACAAAGTGCCGCTATACCCAACCGGTTGGTTCCATTTCAGGACGTCAAACTGGTAACCCTGGCCACCCTCGGCTCGGAACCAAAAGCCACTATTGGCGGGCCAAGCGATCCGATACAATACACGGAGCTCGAAATTATCCCATTCGCTTTCAGTAAAAAGATCGCCGCCCTTTCCTGTCGTCTGTGTCCCAACCAGATTGCCATTCTCTACGGTGAAGACGGCATCGCCCGTTTTGCGCCACCCGGAGAGATCTTTACCGTTGAAGAGCTGCACCCAGTTGCCGCCCGCCGCATCATAGATCTGTTCCGTCTGCACTTTCTCTCCATAGGCAGCATCGAACCGCACACCATCGAGCGCTTCGCCGTTTGGTTTGCGCAACTTTACGCTAAACTCCCAGGGGCCATCTGTCTGCACGATTTTCAGGACCAACAGATTCCAACCTTCCGTTAGGGAGATGCCTACGTGATCTTCGACGAGGGCAGATGAAGTGGGAACATTGTGCAGATGGACAATCTGGTTGTTCAGCCAAACTTTGACGGGATCGTCGACTCCCAACTCGAGATTGGCGCTCTATGTCCTTTCACTGTAAATCCAAGTGCGAGCGTAGGCCGCGCGCATCCGGGCTTCTCCGAAGAGGCTTTCCAGGTCGAGCATCCATGGCTTCTCGGCGCGATTGCTGATGGTCAGGTCCCGCCATCTTACGGTCTGATCGCCGGTCTCCGGCGGAAGGACGACATCAAACAACCGTAATCCCTCTCCTCCCATTCTGGAATACGGACCCGTAATCTGCCACGTCATGAGGTAATCCTCGCTCTGCTCGATCTGTCGGAACAGCTCGGCAGCCTGCTTCCGGACTTCCTCGCTCTGCGCATCTATCCATAATTTGCCTGCCGCTCCCTTAGCAGCCATCGGGGCTGAGCCCACCAACTTGCGAGCGATTTGCAGCACGGTCAGCTCCGCTTCAGCTTTGACTTGCGGATCTCTCAAACTCGGCTCCACTAACTCAAGTGCAGCCGGGTCTGCCACTTCCGCCAAGCCGGATAGAACAAACATCTTGTCTTCACTGCGTTGAGCGCCATTGAGCAGGTCCCTGTATCGAACGAGGGTCTGGGATGGCAAGCCATCGCCTCGGCGCAGGAGCTTTACGCAGCCCCGCAGCATCGCTGTCTTCTGTGTTGGGGTGCCGGCTGAGCGCCATTCACCGAGCAACATATCGATCGCCCTGGAATCTGGCCAGTTGGCTAAGGCGTTGATAGCCGTTTCCTTTGCTTCCGGAACCTTTGACCCCAAGGCCGCTCGCATGGCCTCCAGGGCTTTCCAGTTGGCAATACCACCCAGCACTCGTAGAAGCGAACACTGAACCGGTATCTCGTTCCCGGCCTTCAACGCCTCCAGCACTGCATCGGCTCGTGTGTTCTCAGCTGGAAGTTTGCGGGCTAATCTTACTGCCGCCAACTCGATCTCTGTTCTTCCTTCCTCCCCCTTCGACTCCGCAAGGATCTTGAGGACCGCCGGAAGATTGTCGGCTCCACCCAGACTTCCCAAGGCCTTGTACGCCGCCTCACGGACGCGACCGTCTCCCCCCTTTGCCTCCTGAAATAGGGTGTCTACCGCCTCTGTTGCTCTTCGCGAAGCCAATATTTCTATCAACGCGATTCGCCCATCTGCCGATGCAGTCTTCATGCTCGCAAGCAGTTCTGTGTTGACTCCCTCTCCACGGAGCCGTTCCAGGCTGCTGGTCGCCTCTTTCTTCATGGCATTGGTGTCAGCCTCGGATAAGATTTTGCTGAGCGCCTTCACACAAGTAGCATCTCCTGTCCTGCCAAGGGCCTTCACAGCAGCCAGCTTCACATTCTGATTGGGGCTGGCCAAAGCGTTCTGCAGTGCCGGTAGCGTAGATGAAGACTCGCAGTCGGCCAGTGCGCCGATCATCAATATCTGCGTGTCCGTTGATAACTTAGGCAGCATGGAGGAAAACCGTCCTGCAGCGTTGGGATCCTTCAACCCGGGAATGCTGGAAATTGCAACAGACTGCAGGACCGGATCGTTTCCCTCAATGGCACGAGCTATCCTGGCGACTGCTTCATTTGGCATGGCCATCAGGAGGCCTACAAAAGCACCTTGACGCACATGAATCGGCCACTTGGCGCCTTGCATCTGTTCATAGATTCTGACTGCATCCGCCTGCCGGTTACCACGCAACAGCCGTTCGGCAGCAGTTAAAGAGGCCTCAGCGGCAACTGCTTCGAGCGAAGGGACAGCAGTCTTGCGAAATTTCTGCAGCGCCAGCGCCGCCTCGGGTGTCCCAATCCGGCCCAACGCCGTTGCCGCCGCACCGATCACCTCCGGGTCTGGATCCCCAAGCAGTTTGATCAAATCCGGGGCGGCTTCCTTTTCTTCTCGAAATCCCAGGGAATTAATTAGACCGATCTTGATCAAAGAGGTTGTCTGGGGCAGTGCCGCACGCAAGGCCTGGCCAGCCTGGGGGTAAGGCATCGGCTCCAGTGCATAGCGGGCCATGTGCGACAGGTCTTTATCGGTCAACAAAACAGCTAACGCCGGGATGCTGGCCGGGGTGCCGATGACTTGAAGTTCCCGGCAGGCCTGATCTTTCTCTTGAACTGGTGCTCCACTCCTGAGAATTTCGATCAAACGGGCTTCCCGATCCATGCGTTCCTTTCCATCGGATGCAAGGTGGGCGCCCACAAAGAGCAATACGAAAGCCCAAACCACTGGGGCAGCACTCACACATCTGGCATTATGCCGCATCATGATTCCCTCATTTCACTGTGGA
>JBGPHY010000368.1:0-6253 GCA_041484625.1 Terriglobia bacterium
AAAGCCCCTACCCCCAACCCCAGAAACATGTAGCCCAGCTGACTCACGGTCGAATAAGCCAGCACCCGCTTGATGTCGTTCTGCACCAGCCCGATAGAGGCCGCAAACAGGGCCGTCACCGCCCCCACCCCCGCCACCACCCCCATGGCCGTGGGAGAGAGAAGGTACAAGGCGTGGCAGCGCGCCACCATGTAGACCCCGGCCGTCACCATGGTGGCCGCATGGATCAGAGCGCTGACCGGCGTGGGCCCCTCCATGGCATCCGGCAACCATACGTACAACGGCACCTGCGCCGATTTCCCAATCGCCCCGATAAACAATAAGAGGCAAATAGTCGTCATCAACCCGATACTACCCAGCGGTTCGACCGCAAACGCTGTGGCTCTTCCGAAGACCGTGTGGAAATCCACGCTACCGAATGTCCAAAAAATCAGCATGACCCCCAAGATGAACCCGAAGTCGCCAATGCGGTTGACGATGAAGGCCTTCTTGCCGGCGTCTGCGGCGCTTTTCTTGTGAAAATAGAAACCGATCAGCAGGTAGGAACAGAGCCCGACCCCTTCCCAGCCCACAAACATCAGCACGAAGTTGTTGGCCAGGACCAGCGTCAGCATCGAGAACATGAAGAGGTTCAGGTAGGAGAAGAACCGGTAGTAGCCGCCTTCATGAGCCATGTAGCCGGTGGAGTAAATGTGGATGAGGAACCCGATGCCGGTCACGACCAGGATCATCACGGCGGACAAAGGGTCCAGCTGGAATCCCCATTGAATCGAGAAGGGAGAGATTCCACCGGACCGTAGTTCACCCATGCCGGCAGGAATCCATTCAAACAGGTTAATGCGGAAGACCCTCTCCTCGATGGGTAGACTTAACAACTGAGAGACTGCCCCCAGGGAGACAACCAAAGCCAATCCCACCAAGCCGCAGCCGATAGAATCAACAGCTTTCTTGGGCAGTTTCCTTCCCAGGATTCCGTTCAAAAGAGCTCCCGCAGCCGGCAATAAGGGAATCAACCAGATCAGCTCCAGAAAGTTCATGGCTCTCCCGCGTGATTGGAAGAAAATTCCATCCGAACGCACGATTCGGCGTGAAGGGGATGGCGAGTGTGAGTCATCAAATTAGATCAGGGAAATCGAGACCGGGCGGCAGCGGCGAAGCATGGCCTGAGAACCAAGCCGCTCCAGCCATCACGATTTCGCGCATGCCCAATAAACCAAATGGCCTTTGTAACATAATGGTTTTTCAAAAGTCAACAAACCATTGGTCTCCGGGTGCAATTCAAAGCCGTCGAGTGTCGAATGCGCACCGTGCGAATTCCTTGCCGGGGTAGCCACGGTGAGCGATTTTGGCGAGCCGTGGGCTTTTCGCTGCTCTGCCGACATACCACGCCTCGCAAAAGACGCTCAGCGTGGCCGCCAATCCATCCAATTCCTCTCGTTGAGGAACCTGATCCGACTTGGACGGGGCCGTGTCCAGGATTGGACACAGCCTTGACGACGACCTCTTCGGTTGATAGATTGGGTGGGTAAACTCCGTATCGAATGGGGGTCGCGAACATGTTGAGAACGATTCGGCAATCCGTGTTTTGTTTCCTGTTAATGCTGGTGATAGCAGGCCACTCATCGCTTCTATCTGGCCAGACTCAATTGAAACCCGGGTTCAACATCTTCTCACCGGAGCAGGATGTCGAAATTGGGAAACAGTCGGCCGTCGAAGTGGAAAAGCAGATGCCCGGGGTGAACGACCGGGGGCTGCAAGACTACCTGACCAAAGTGGGAAACAGGTTGGCGGCTGTCACTCCTGGTGAGAAATTCCCCTACCAATTCAAGCTCGTCAACGTGGCCGAAGTCAATGCCTTTGCCTTGCCCGGAGGATTCATGTACGTCCACCGGGGGCTGATCGAGGTCGCCAGGAATGAAGGGGAACTAGCCGGAGTGATGGCTCACGAGATTTCGCACGTGGCCTTGCGACACGGAACCAACCAGGCCTCCAAGGCTTCCCTGGCTCAGGTGGGAATCGGGATGCTGGCTGGAGGTGGGGGAGCAACTTCGCAGATCATCGGAGCCATGGGAGGGTTTGGCCTGAATTCCTTGTTCCTCAAATTCAGCCGTAGCGCTGAGGAACAGGCGGACGTGTTGGGAACCCAGATCATGGCCAAAGCCGGTTACAATCCACTGGATATGGTGAGCATGTTTGAAACGCTTCGGCAGGAATCCGGGCATGATCCCAGTGCCTTTGAAAAATTCTTTAGCGACCACCCTGCGCCTGCCGATCGTGGGGACCGCATCCGAAAAGAGATCAGCCTGTTGGGATCCACATCCACGGCTGCGCCGGTGGGAAACTTCGCTCAAATGAAGTCCAAGCTCCAACAGATGCCCAATGCCAAGACGATGGCTCAGCTTCAGGGCCAAGCTCCCCCAGGGGGTGGACATGGGCGGGAAAGCACTCAACCGGCCCCGGTATCCATTGACTTGCCGTCTCGGAACTTTCGGTCCTACCAGTCGCGAAACCGGGTGTTCCAGATTGAGTATCCGGACAACTGGAAAGCGGTGGAAGACCAGCAAAGGCCAGGAGTCACCATTGTCCCCCAAGGAGGCGTAGTGCAGTCACGGGATGGCGGACAGATCATCTGCGGCGTCATTGTCAGCCTTTTCGACCCCTCCCAGGGAAACACTCGTAAGAACAGCGGACCTTTCCAGGGGCAGGATAGCCTGGAACAATCTACCAACGGATTGGTGGACTACCTGATACAGACCAATCCGCATCTCCAGTTGGATTCCAGCTCCATGCGTCACGATCAATTGGACGGAGCGGAGGCTCTCCGTTTGTTATTGATCGGCCAGTCTCCGGCAACCGGGAAGAAGGAAAAGGTCACCATCTACACTCGCGACGTGTCCCGGCAGGGCCTGCTCTATGCCTTGTTCATAACGCCGGAAGGACGGCCGCAGCAAGTGGCTGAGACCTTCCGCCATATGCTCGGCAGCTTGCGGGTTCAAGACTGAAGTCGTGGAACCCCGACCAAACAATCGTTGGAATCTCACAGAGATAATTCTTAACGCTTCTCCAGGTCAGCAGGGCGGGGCGAGATTGTGTCCCAACGGGGATCCCCGGTCTGCAGGTAATCCCGTGGCAACTGGTCCCAATCCGGACGGGTGATCCCATTCAGATCATAGACCACTTTCCCGTCCCGGAGAGTCAACTCACAGGTCAGCTTTTGGGTCCCCCGGAGCCGGGCACCGAGCATATCCACAAAGCCAAAATTCCCCTTCTCCAGCCGCAGAACCGCGATATCCGCCAACGCACCCACCGAGAGGTGGCCTAATTCCTCGTGCTTGATCTCGCGGGCCGGATTCCAGGTCGAACGAAGGACCACATCGTCCAGGGAAAGTCCCATCGCCAGAAACTTGTCCATAACATTGAGCATATCCTTCATGCCGGCGTTCATGCTGCCGATGTGCAAATCCGTGGAGATGGAATCGGGCAGAAACCCTTCCTTCACAGCAGGTGCCGCGATCCGCCAAACAAAGCTCCCCCCACCGTGCCCCACATCAAAGATCACTCCCCGCTTTCTCGCCTCCCAAAGAGCGGGATTTACTTGGCCTGACTCGGTTTGCTCATTGCGAAGTCCCGAATAGACGTGGGTATAGATGTCGCCCGGGCGGAGCTTCCGGGTCACGAGTTCACTCATGGGCCGCTCCTGGCGGTTGCGTCCAAAGTCGACCATCACCGGAATATTGGCCAGGGTGCCTGCCTCCACAGCCCGTTCGACAGGGGCCCATTCCGGACCGGCATAGTGAGCCGTCTTGATGCCTACGATCAAGTTCTTATGGCGAAGCGCCATCTCTGCGGTGGGCTGAGATTCCATATCAGAGAGATTCTGCTCCAATTTTTCACCGCGCATCCCATGGCCGACAATGTTGAGAAAGGCCAGCACGCGTGTCTTCGATCGCTCGATGACCCGCTGTTTGAAATCTTCGAAATTACGCCAGCCCGCGCCGCCGGCATCGGCCACTGTAGTGACTCCCACGCGAAACGTGAAGCCGTCCGGGTAGACGCTATTGTCCCCGGCATAAGACCCCGGCTCTCCGGTACCGGTGTACACGTGGGTGTGAATGTCAATAAGGCCAGGCGTTAAATAGAGTCCCGAAATGTCGACTACCTTCAACGCTTCAGCCGGATTGATTCCGGCCGCCACAGCGGCAATCCTGCCCTCTGAGATGGCAACGTCACGCACAGCGCTGATCTTGTTCCGGGGATCGACGACGTGCCCGCCCCGCAAGAGCAAGTCATATTTCGGCTGGGCTGAAGCATTCGCAAAAGGGATCAGGCATGCAACCATCCCGGCTGCAAGTAGAGAATTCATAGTCATAGGGTTATCCTTTCCGATACTCATGTCTCCTGGCGGTCCACTTCGCGGTCAGGTATTCTTCCATATCGAGCGCGCCGGAAATTTCATCGTCAGACACTTTGCCGGTAAAATTAAACATCAGCGAATCGCCATGCCGCTCGGAATAAAAACTGGACATCTGGACCTCATCTCCATTAATACTGCCCGAAAGATCGCGGGAGACGAAATCTCTTTGGTGTGTCTTTTCGATTCGGCTGCCTTGTTGTTTGAGATGGAGCCTGTGGTTGGAACTGCTTGTAACATATTCAATTCGGCAGTCCCACTGCCCACTCAGGTCCGCTCGAGGAGGCTCCGTCCGCGGTTGCAGGTCCCGCTGAGGGGGATTGGAAAGCAATGCATAAAGCTTGTCAGCCACAATCTTCTCCTCACCCGGCGACATCATGTAGGGGGTGATTGAGAGCTCGGACTCCGTGCTGCTCGATGGGTCTCTTCCTCCCGGCGTGACAATCCAGGGATCGATGTCGAAGAGCAGTTTGGCGACTGCCTTTCCGCTAATTCCCAGGCGACTGCGGTCCCACCGTATCGAAAGTGATGGAGTGCGGTTAGACAGGCCGACCGGTTCCACGATGGAGGTCTTGATTCCTTCGATCGTCGAGAGGCGCTGGGCGATATGATCGAGCCAGGCCAGCCATTGGTTCCATTCAGCTTGATGATCCCTTTGCATCCACATCTCCACGGCCATCAGCATCCCAATGGCTTCTTCCTTGCCCACTTTCATGGAACGGGCAAAACCATGATGCGGCGCGCTATGAATCCAGGCAGCACGCACCAGGTCCTTGCGTCCCAGCAGCAGACCAGCGCTTTGTGGGCCTCTGATGCACTTTCCACCACTATAACCCACCAGGGCGGCCCCGTTTTCCAAGTGAACATTGGGTACAGTGAGTATCTCAGCCGCGGCGTCCACCAGAACCGGAACACCTTTCTGCCTGGCCAGTTGTGCGACGGTCCGGGTGTTGAGTGGGCTCTTATCTGCCTGGGGCCCGGCCAAGATATACGCCATCGCGGTCCTTGGGCCCAGGGCATCTTGTAACTCCTCGACGGTTTCCACCTCAATCACGCGCACTCCGACGGCCCGGACTGCCGCATCATAAACGTTGCGAGAGTGCTTGGGAATGATCGCTTCATCCTTGGGGAACCCCGCCAGATTGGGGATCCGGACGTGGAGATCGGGGTTTCCACCTGCCACGCAGGCGGCTGTTGCATGCGTGAGCCCCGCGGCGCAGCCTGAGCTTACCATGCCCCACTCCGCCTTCGTCAATTCCGCGAGACGAGCCCCAATGGCATCTGCCAGTTCGTCCAGGTGCACATAATGCTGGGCAGCCTCTTGCATCGCCGCGCGCACCTCAGGCAGCATCAGCGAGCCGCTGATGATGGTGAAGGTGCCTCTCGCGTTAATCAACGGCCGAACTCCGATCGACTGGTAGACGTCCTGCCCTACACGTAATTTCTGTGTTCCGGTGACCGAGGCCGTCAGCTTGCCGGGGAGCAGCACGGGCAAGGCGAACATCGGCCACCTGCGAAATAATTCACGGCGGCTGAATTTCCCCAGGTCCAGTTTCCATGAGTTTTTAAGAAAATGAAACATGCCGGAAACCTCCATTCTCGTTCGGATATCAGCTTCCGAGGCGCAGGTAGAACAGGGCAATAGACATGTTGCCCTCACTCTGAATCGCATTCGGCAACGGGGAAAATCTGACCAAAGACCAAAGCTGTTCCGCTACAATATGCATTCTTCGGCGCCAATGATACTGTGGCGGATAGTATCACTACATTGAGGGCGAGAGGTGAGAAATGAAGCGCATCCAGTTTTTGCTGGTCTTTACACTACTGAGCATGAGCATTGCC
>JBGPHY010000369.1:0-6246 GCA_041484625.1 Terriglobia bacterium
CAATTACACAGACATCAAGTTGGCATCGCCGGTTGAGCCCTCAGACACTGAATCCTTGGTTCAGTTTTCAGCATTGGTGCCGGAAAGGGCAACTCCGATGCCCGCTGCGGCCACCCCACTCCCGCAGCTTGAGTTTGAGAATTTATTGCAGGAAACGACCGGTCGACCATCCTCAAACAGCGATGGGCCAGAAGCCAAGGTATACATCCTTCATTACCACAAGGAGGGACCCGCGCGTTTCCTTTCACATTTGAACGTGATGAATCTCATGGAGCAGGCCATGTTGCGTGCCGGGATTACGCTGCGCTTTACGCAAGGGTTTAATCCTCGACCGAAAATGGCTACTTCTCCAGCGATCCTCCTGGGAATGGCCAGCCGTTCCGAATACATCCAGCTTGAGGCTTATGATGAGTTGCCATCAGATGTGGTCTCCGGCCTTAATGACTCATTGATGGAGGGGCTGCAGGTCAAGAGCGTTCAACTCTTCGACGGAAAAGAGCAGTGACGTGTCACCCAACCTCTTCAGGCCGGATTCAGCGCGGTGCTGGTGTCTGATGAAGTTGATAATATCCCCAAAGAAATCGATGAGCTGGTAGGACGGGTCAACGATCTTGTCAACCATCTGGCCGACCATCGGAAGGGTAACGATTTCTGGTGCAGCTCAAGGGAACATGACTTTATCTCGGATCTCACGCTGGTTCGGGAAGACCCGTTCGAGATCACCTTTAGTCTCTCGATTGATCCCGACAGCGGAAACCTGCCGAAACCCCGCGATTTTCTGGAGCAGACCCTGCACTGTCCGCCCGAATTGGTGCGGCGGTTCTTGGTTTCGAAGGAGGAGGTGCGCTTCGTTTGATTCGCACTGCCAATTGTCAACTGGCGTTTCACCCCAGCAGAATTGACTCAGGGATGGGCAAGGATCAAAGCCGCGTCGTCAGTTCTCTGGCCTGGTTGCTCACCATCGTTAATTACCCCATAAGCGATGAAAGGGTTTGAGCCCGAGATTCTTTCGACGATCACGATGGCATCAGCGAAGACGTGGTCAGGTTGGGCGAGGAAGGAAGAGAGCTGAATCCATTCGCCGGGTTTGAGGGTCCTCTCGAAATTCCCCCCCCAGGGTTGATTCCCATCAAGAATAGAGACCCTCAGCGTGATGTCGCCACCAGCTGACTCTCCCGCGTTCACCAGGGCCAGGTGACTCCGAGTTTCCGTATTCTGTCGAAGTCCGCTGATCCAGACTCTGTCGGACGCTAGAGAATTTTTGGCGACGGCTGGGTAGAACATCCCGAAACCACCTCCTGCCCCGGAGGTCGTCCGCGCGCCGAGATAGATGCTTCCCGGTCTTCCCGACTCGTCTTTCAAGAAAATGGATCCTGCATAAGATTGATGTTCCGGCAGGAGTTGGGGTTGGGCCTGTCGGAACCAATTGACAACACTGGGCAACACGACCTGTTGGCCTGCCTCCAAACTGATGCCCCTCTCAGCCCGCCGCTGAATTCCCAGGGCATCTCTGTAAACATACGACAAAGTGAGGGCTTTAGCCGAGGTAGAGAGATTAGTCAGAACCAATTCCGTATCGAGCTTTGTGCTTTCAACAGCCACCGGGAGGGTCAACGGTAGCTGGATTTGTGTGTCGTCAGCAGGAAGTGGAGAGAGCAGAGAACCATCCGCAGTAACCTGGTCATTAATCACTCCAAAAGCATAATAGGGGGCAGTTCCGGCAGTCCTCTCCACTCGGACAAAGCCCTGCGCAAATCCTACGCGGTCAAGGAGCGAGGAATACTGCAGGAATCCAAATGATGGAAGTTCCACCTCCGGCAGAGAGATGCCCGCCTTGCCCGGAGTGCCGGAAAATACGGTCACATGGAGGGTGATGGGAGAGTCTCCTGCATTCTGAAGGGCCACGTTGGTCCGATCGCGGGAGTTCTGGCGCAGTCCGCATAGGTAAGACGTCCCGTTCAGAAGGTCAGAGGGGAGCAGGGCTGTAATCGCCATTCCCGCGCGGCCCTTCTCCACCGGGCTGGTGATCCGGGCTAAGGCGCTCGCGTCTGTAGTCTTGTACAACCCGGAGAAGTGGATGCGCAGGGTTCCTAGGAAGGTTGTGTCGCCGCTGTTGAGAATGCCGGCTGATTTCATGGCCGTCAGGAGGTCCGGGATTATTCTTTGCTGCTGAGCTCCCAGCGTTACCCCGGTCCGGCCGATGAGAGTTCCCCCTTGATTCCTAAACTCCAAGAGAGCTTCCGTTCTCGTCAGTCCCTTATTTGCCACAGTCAATTCGGTGCTGAAAAAGGATCCGTTCAACCCCGGGGCTGAAACGACCACAGGGACGATAAGTTCGGTTTCCACCGGCTCCGGGGGCACAAGCAGAAACAGGCTGGAAAAGACGACATGTTCATCAGCCTTTCCTGCTATCACTTGGACCTGCGCCCACTCGCCGTCCGGCAGCCCATGCGGGATCTGAAGCAGTATCTCTCCAGGAGAAAGTACCTTGAAATCAACCGGGATATCGCCAACAGTAACACGAGTAACGCCCTCCAGGTGTTGCCCTCGAATGTGCACATCTGCGCCGGCCGGCCCTTGCCAGAGGTCGATTGAAAGCCCGACCGGTTCTCCATCAGGTTCAAGGGTCTGAACATCTTGAGATTCGGCAAAAGACGATGAGCCGCTCATGCTGATTGTCTGAACACGGTACCGGTAAGTGGTTTTGGCCATCAGTTGGCTATCGATGAAGGAATCGTCTCCGGCTGAGACATTGCCCAACGTGGTCCACAGCCCCTGGTTCACCATCCAGCGCTGGACCCTGAACCCCGAAACTGCAGCTTCTGCGGGACACTGCCACCTGACCTGGATCTCTGAAGACGACAAGGCTTCAGCCGTGATCTGCAATGGAGGCAGGACAGTTTCTGAATAGGCTTCGCTGTCCGGCCGGATATTAAAATCGAGGGATTCGTATTCGGTATAGTCCAGGACATTGTCCAGGGCATAGAAAGCGTCCGAGAGGCCACTCCAGCCCATGTTGAGGTGGACCAGGTTTCCTACGTCGGTGCGATAACCGTCCGCTACCACACTGTGACCGCCCTTCTGGGAGAAGACGGTCAGAAGCACCGGCCAACGCTTGTCAATCTGGTCCCTGACAATCGCAAACATCTCGTTACTGGTTCGTTCACGGCTCTCCAAATGGCTGATGTCTGAGGAGAAACGAAAGTGAGTGGCCAGTTCGTTCTTCCAGTTCGGCATAGCACTGGAGACCTCCAAGCCGTAATCCATTTCCAGAGCTGCCCCGATATCAGACAGGAGGCGTCCGATTGCGTCCAATTGTGTCTGACTGTAAAGGGCGGCATCTCCATAGACATCAAGCATGAGGTCCCATGCATAACGATGCTGGAAGTCGGCAATCAGTTCCCGGCCTTGCCAGCGGTAGGATAGGCCGCCCCGGCCGAACTCCGGGTATTTCCAGTAGTACATGAGTTGGGCTTGGGAAGTGGCTGAACAACCAATCCAAGTATGCTTTCCGTTGAGAGTGGGAGTGTAGATGTTGTATGGACTCCCCTGGTCCCAGCGCGACCTGAGCAAGGGTGCAACAAGCTGGCTCTCGGTTGCCTGAAGAGCCTCCATCGTATGCTCCGCCAACAAGTTCTCCCAGATTCGCCCATTTTGCATCTTCTGCTGGCTTCCCTGAGGATCTCTCAGGCTGAGCCGGTTCTTTCGAAGAAGCTGCTTTTGAGCTCCGTTCTTTGGTGCTGGTGCATAGCCTAGCGCCCGCTTGTTGACCAATAGTCCTTCGAGGATTCGCTGAATGAAGACATGATCCTGGACGGCCTCGAATTCATTGTCATAGCTGATGAACTTGATCGGATTAAGTTCGGTGAGGCCTGAGACAAGAGCGAAACCGCGGGGACGAAAGGTGACCAAAAACCCCACTTCCTCTCTCTGGTGGTTAAGAGGAGCGATGTTTTGAACAGCTATCTCATCCCCGTTCAGTTGCCTCTGTCGATAGGCATCATGCTGGAAGAAGCGCTGGACTGCCAGGTTGGCTTCATCCAGATTGACTAATCGGGCAAATGCGAAATCAGCCCAAGACAACAGTAACAGGGCAACCGAAGCAACGACTCTCTTCATAGACCAGCCTTTGATTTAGCGGGGTTGGCTTGTCGTTTTGAAAAGAGTCTAACGGAAAGTTGCGGATCTCAGGCAGATTTTGTTGGCACGGTGGTTGGTAGTTAGGTACGTTTGGGCGCAAAGGCAAACAGCACGACCGAATAATCCCCGGAAAAAATTTTTGAGAAGTCCAGCGGAATTTGGAAGGATTGTCAGCTTTTGGCATTGCAGCACCAACTGTCATCTGGAAACCGACCGTGCTGGGAACACGGCTCATTGGTGCCGCGCTCGCCCGGCGACCCTGCTACCATACCCTTTCGGGCTACAGACCAGTGGCTCTGCATCCCACCCTTTCGGATGGTTTGCTCTTATCAAACGAACAGCCAGATGTCTTATCGGCAGTGTTGGCAAAAAGCTTCAGAGGTTTTGCCTGTTGCATCCACAAGTGTTTGAAATTAAACTACAAGGGCGTTTATTCGCGCGGTCCCTCCACGCCAACCAAATCATCTTAGCGGGGTAACAGGAAGGAGAAAGTGCATGGGCAGATTGACGGCAATCGTCGCCTTGATGGCGGTATTTTCCTTGGCCATCTGTTTTGTGTTGATCGGTGCAGTCTCAGTGGAACTCTCCGAGAAACTCGGAATCGATAATTCTCAGGTGGGCAGCCTCGTATCCGCTCTTTTCACGACCAGCATGATCGTGCAGTTGTTTGTCGGGCTCCTGGTGGACCGGTTCGGTCACAAAACCATGGCGGTTTTCGGTTTTTTGGTCACCAGCGGGAGCATTTTTCTTCTGGCTGCGGCGCCCACCTTCAACGTGGCGCTCTACGCCTCCTCGCTCCTGGGCGTGGGCGCTATGTGTGTCTGCACAGTCGGAAATACTCTCATCCCCATCGTGTTGTTCGGGGGTAAAGAACCGGCCCGGGCCAGCAACCTGGGGAATGGCTTCTTCGGGTTGGCCTTCCTGGTGACGTCGGGGGCGCTGGGGTACCTGGTTCATACACTCAGGATGAGCCTGGGGTCAGCCCTTTCGGCCGTGGCTGTCTTTGTTCTGCTTTTAGGTGTATTGGCGCTGGTGGCGGGCTATCCAAAAGTCTCGACGGGTTATAGCTTTGCCACGGCTCTCAAGCTTCTGGCCGAACCTCCCGTCTTGCTGGCTGCTGCAGCCCTGGTCTGTTACATCGCCATGGAAAACGCCATGAACACGTGGACCAAACCCCTCGTAACCGAGGTCCTGGGAGGGAACGTCAACCCCAACGCCGTGACCACCGGTGGTCTCATACTAGGTCTGTTTGGCCTGGCCATTGCAGTGGGTCGGTTTCTGACTTCCATGGTGAAAAATCTAACTGAATTGGGGGCCAAATTAGTCGCGGGACTGTCGGGCGTGGCGATCCTGGCGATCCTGGTACTGTCTTATTCCTCCAGCCCGGTCGTGGTGATAGGCGCGACCCTGTTAATCGGACTGATTTTCGCCCCGATGTTTCCCACCATCGTAGGCGTGACCTTTGCCAAGTATGAACCCAAGTTCTACGGGAGTATCTTCGGCATCATTTTTGCGATTGGCATGCTGGGTCCCATGATTGTGCCCAAGACGATTGGCAAACTCAGCATGAGCTACGGCATTCAAAAGAGCATGGTGATCGCAGCCGTCATCAGTGCCTTGCTGATTGTCCTCTCATTGCTGATGGGAAAGTCGCGCCGTCGCCAGCAGTAGGTCGCCACTGCAAAAGAAAATATTCACCCTTGGAAAAGGGGACGGTTTCAATCGCCGGGGGTTATCTCAAGGACGGGATAACCCCCTGGCAGCTAAAGCTGCCGTCCCTCAATTGCCAAGAGAGAATTTCACCAAGCTTTCACATGGCAAGGACCCGTGCCCTATTTGTCAGCCTTGATTCGATAAGGGAAGATTCTGCTCTCAAGATTGGCGGTCGCGGGGACCGGAAAATACTGGTCACGGAGGTTTATCCCGAAAATGAAACTGAAGCTGTCCACCCCTCTTGGACAGCCGGGGTCATTTCCGGTAAAACTCCCGTCCAGGTCATGAAGGATACAGAGCTGGCCGTTTTTACCCACCTCGCCAGCCAGACCCGGCATTTCCACCAGCTGGGTACAGAGATCTATTGTCTGTTGGAAGGTGAAATGTTGATCG